>JAAZAH010000053.1 GCA_012514415.1 Sandaracinaceae bacterium | reverse complement strand
ATCGAACGAACCGATGGGCGCGAGGCGGAGCCGTCGCCGCAAAGGGCCGGGGCTCATTCGCGCGCTTCTCCTTGTCTCGCTGGTCTTTGCGGCGTTCTCTCTCTTCTCGAACCTCTCCGCGGGTGTTGGATGTGGCGGACGGTCCAATCGGCCGACCGCGGTCACCATCATCGAGAGAACACCCGACGTCGTGGTCGCGCTCCGCGAGCTCGCCTTCCTCGAGGGGATGGTTTTTCACACCGAGCGCGTGATCGATCTTCGCGAACGCCAAAGCACCTTCTTCCGGCTCCTCGATACCGAAGATGCGATCCTCCTCGTCGCCGCCGGAGAGGTTCGTGCTGGCGTCGATCTGAGGGCCCTCACCCCTCGCGCCGTCGATGCCGATTTCGAAGCCAAGCGCGTGACGCTCTACCTCCCAAACGCCACCATTTCTACCTCGCGCCTCGACAACGCGCGCACCTATGTGCACACCCGGAGAACGGATCTCTTCGCCACGCGCCGTGAAGATCTCGAGACGCGCGCACGCCGAGAAGCCGAGCGGAACCTCGAGAAAGCGGCCATCGAAGCGGGCATCCTCGAAAAAGCTGAAGCGAGCGTCCAGCGGACGCTCGAGGGCCTGCTCCGCTCCCTCGGCTTTGAAGAGATCGCGGTTCATTTCGGCGTCTCTCCGGCAGGGGAGGCGCCGCTGCTCATCCCCGCCCTCGATCCCGAATGAACGCCGGGATGGATGGATGAGCAGATGGATGAGCAGGAAGAAAGACGCGGCTCCAGCGCTCGCTTCGGCTCCACGATTGTGCCGTTCGCCGTCACTTACATGAAGCGCCCTCTGCGCCGCGCCTTCCGGAAATAGGGACTCATCCGACACCGTGGCGACCGTGGGTCGGGCCCAAGCCGATCGCGCCGAAAGCGGAAAGCCCACCCGCGTCGCCGTCGCTCTCGCGCCTTGCGCCCCCTCTCGCGCCGCGCGCCCCAAGGACGCGGAGAAGGCATTGGGCCCGAGCGCGTACAGTGTAGCAGAACGTACGAGCCGAAGGCTCGGCTGAGAAAGCAACATGTATACGCAAAATTTCCGCCATGATCACATCGGATGCGGTGCAGATTTGGCGCTCCATGCCCTCATCGCTGCCCGAAGTTCAAAATTCGACTTCGCTAAATCGCGGCAGATCGCAAAGAAAACGAGACGCGTCGAGACGCCTGAAATTACACGTGAATACGGGGATACACGCACCCACTCGCCGCGGACTTTAGGCCGACAGCGAAAGATGCGAAATGCAACTTTCCAAGTAATTCATTGAGATCCGCCTCAAGTTTACGTAAGATGGACTCTCGGCTCTAGTCCCAGAACGGAGCTACCGACGGCCTTTGCGAGGCATCAAGTCTAATGCGGACCGTCATCCACTCCTCGGTTCTTGCGTCGCTGCTCTCACACTTCGAGATGCCCGCTTAAGACGCCTCCTCACCGAGTGAGCCTCATTTCACCCTATTCCGCTCGAGCTACCGAGCAACGAAGGAGAGTCTTATGACCGAACTCATTTCGATCCATCGGCGGCGAGGTGAGCCTCTAAGCGAGTTCACTCAGTTCCGTGTGTTTAATGAACAGCGCCTCAATGCCATCCCGCAAATTCAGAATCTAAGCGAGGAAGAGCGCTTCCAGATGAGAGTCATCGCCAGCGTCCTTCCCTTCCGTGTGAATGAATATGTCATCAATGAACTCATCGATTGGTCCAATATTCCGGACGATCCCATCTTCCAGCTCACCTTCCCTCAGCGCGGCATGCTCCTCGATGAGGATTACGAGGCGATGGCCGCGCTTCATCGCCGGGGCGCCGATCGCGCCGAGATTCAGGCGCTAGCCCGCGAGATCCAGGCGCGGCTCAATCCGCACCCCGCCGGCCAGCAAGAGCTCAACGTCCCGATGATGGATGGAGAGCGCCTCGAGGGGATGCAGCATAAATACCGCGAGACCGTGCTCTTTTTCCCGAGCCCGGGGCAGACCTGCCATAGCTATTGCACCTTCTGCTTCCGCTGGGCGCAGTTCGTCGGCAATAAGGAGCTGCGCTTTGCGAGTAACGAGGCCGGCAAGCTCCATCGCTATCTCGCAAAGAACGAGGACGTCACCGATCTCCTCCTCACCGGCGGCGATCCCCTCGTCATGAAATCCAAGCACTTCGAGAATTACCTCCTCCCGCTCCTCGATCCGCGCTTCCAACACCTTCAAACCATCCGAATCGGCTCGAAATCGCTGAGCTATTGGCCGCAGCGCTTTGTCACCGACGATGACGCTGATGCGCTCCTCCGGCTTTTCGAGCGCCTGATCCAGAGCGGAAAACACGTCGCCTTCATGGCGCATTTCAACCATCCGCGCGAAATGTCGACGCCGATCGTCCGCGAGGCGATCCGCCGCATCCGTGATACGGGGGTCGTGATCCGGACCCAGAGCCCGCTGATCCGTCATATCAACGATGATGCAAACGTTTGGTCCGATCTCTGGCGCGAGCAGGTCCGCCTGGGGCTCGTTCCATACTATATGTTCGTTGAGCGCGATACCGGAGCGAAGCATTATTTCGAGGTTCCGCTCGCACGCGCATACGAGATCTATCGCGACGCAGTTCAGCGCGTCTCGGGTCTGGCACGAACGGTCCGCGGCCCGTCGATGAGCGCCGGTCCCGGAAAGGTCGAGATCCAAGGCGTCACCGAAATCGGCGGCGAGAAGGTCTTTGTCCTCCGCTTCATCCAGGGCCGTAACCCGGATTGGGTGCAGCGCCCCTTCTTCGCCAAATACGATACCGCGGCCACTTGGCTCGACGATCTCAAGCCTGCATTTGGCGAAGCGAAGTTTTTCTATCAGGATGAGTTCGAGGCCATGTGCCGAGAAGCGACCAGCAACTGATCGCTCTCCCAATTTGCACACCGACCCAGTGGCCCTCATCTCTTGAGGGCCACTGTCGTTTTATGAGCCATTCAGCAATCCAAGCCCTATTTCCCTCAAACGCTGTGTCCGAGAATCTACCTGCCCCGTCGGGCGCGACCTGCTACCCTGCCATGCCTTTAAACGATGGCTGGGGCCGTCGGAACCCCATCTTGACCCCTCATTGCACAGGCATTAGGAGCTGCTGTATGCCCTCTCGCGCGTCTTCGGGTGTGGCCCGGACCCTCCTCGGCGCCCTTACCCTCCTCCTCGTCGTGGGCGGCTGCAACGATGGCGCTGGAAGCGCCCCACCCGCTGAGCGCCCGCTTCCCGAGGTTACTTTCGTAGAGATTCAACCCGAGGTCATCACCGCCGACGACATTCTTCCCGGCAGGGTAAGCGCGCTTCGAATCGCCGAGGTTCGGCCGCAAGTCGGTGGAATCATCCAAAAGCGCCTCTTCGAAGAGGGCGATCTCGTCGACGAAGGGCAGCCGCTCTATCAAATCGATCCGGCTCCTTTCCGCGCCGATGTGGCTTCAGCGCGCGCCGTCCGCGATCGTGCCAAGGCCAACCTCGAGCTCGCCGAAATCCGCGCCAAGCGGATGAGAAGTGTGACAGGCACGGGCGCCGTCAGTGAGCTCGATATCGAATCGGCCGAGACGGGCCTCGCCCTCGCGAAAGCCGAACTGGCGCAAGCCCAGGCCGCACTCGATCGGGCCGCACTCAACCTGCGCTATGCGACGATTAGGGCGCCCATCGCGGGACGGATCAGCATCTCTCAGATCACCGAGGGTGCCCTCGTCACCATGAACGATCCGCAGCCTCTCACTCGGATTCAGCAGATCGATCAAGTCTTCATCGACATCAAACAGCCCATCGCACGATACGAGGAGCTTCGACGTGCCTTCGAGGACGGGAGCATTCTCCGTGACGATGCCCTCCCCGTCTCGCTCTTTTCGGTCTCGGGCGAGCCCTATCCCGAGGAAGGTCGCCTTCTTTTCGCCGATATCAGTGTCGATTCGAGCACCAACGAGCTCACACTCCGCGTGCTCGCAGACAATACCGAGGCGCGTCTCCTCCCCGGCATGTTCGTCCGCGCGCGGATCGCCTATGGTGAGCAGCGCAATGTGATCCTCATCCCGCAGCAGGCGGTTCGCCGCGAGCCTTCCCTCGGCGATCATGTGATGGTGATCGAGGAGGGCGACACCGTCGGTGTCCGCGCCATCCAATACGGCCGCGTCGTCAACCGACGCTACGTCATCCTGAGCGGCTTGAAGCCCGGCGAGCGAGTGATCGTCGAAGGGCATGATCGGCTCACTCCGGGTGTTAAGGTGAGCGCCAAACCCTTCGACTTGCCCCCTCAGGTCAAGGAATAAGGCCGGAGAGCGATGCCTCAGTTTTTCATCGAGCGTCCCGTTTTCGCGTGGGTCATCGCGATCTTCATCGTGCTTTTTGGCGCGATCTCGCTCACGCAGCTGCCGGTCGAGCGCTATCCCACTGTCGCGCCGCCCGCCGTCAATATCTACGCGACCTACCCCGGCGCGACGCCGAAGACGCTGAACGATAGCGTCGTCGAGCCCATCGAACGCGAGATCTCCTCGGTCGACCACCTTCTCTACTTTGAATCCTCGGTCGACACCTCGGGCCTTGCGCAGATCGTCGTCACCTTCGAACCCGGGACCAACCCCGAGTTCGGTCAGGTCGAGGTCCAGAATAAACTCCGCGCCGTCGAGCCCCGGCTCCCGCAGATGGTGCGCCAGATTGGGCTTCAGGTGCAGGCGGCCAACACCGGCTTCCTCCTCCTCGTGAGCTTGGTCTCCCCCGACGGACGCTTCGACCAGGTCCAGCTCGGCGATTATCTCCAGCGCCATATCGAAGAGGATATCAAGCGGATCCCGGGCGTCGGACGCGTCCAAGTTTTCGGATCGCCGCTTGCACTTCGCGTCTGGGTCGATCCGGTCAAGCTCACCGCGCTCAACATTTCGGTCGAGGATATTGCGAACGCCATCCGCGCCCAGAATGCGCAGATCTCGCCGGGGCGACTCGGCGATCGTCCCACCGTCCCGGGACAGCGCGTCACGGTGCCGCTCATCGTCAAGGGCGAGCTCGAAAGTGTCGAAGACTTCAAGGATATCGTCCTCCGGGCGAATCCCGACGGCTCAAATGTCCTCCTCTCGGATGTCGCCGAGGTGAGCCTCGGGCCGCAGACTTACCGCACCTCGACGCGCATCAACGGGATGCCGGGAGCGACGATGGGTGTCCAGCTTCTGCCCGGCGCGAATGCGGTCGAGACGGCGGATGCGATTCACGCCCGGCTCGAGGAACTGCGCCCGCTCCTTCCCGAGGGCATCGAGGCGATCGTCCCCTACGACACGGCGCCCTTCGTCAAAATCTCGATCTTCAAGGTAATTCAAACCTTCTTCGAGGCGCTCCTTCTCGTTTTCCTCGTCATGTACCTCTTCCTCCAGAGCGTGAGGTACACCTTCATTCCTGCGATCGTCGCGCCGATCTCGATCCTCGGGACGTTCGCCGTCATGCTCGCGCTCGGCTTCTCGGTCAACGTCCTCACGATGTTTGGGATGGTGCTCGCGATCGGAATCATCGTCGATGATGCGATCGTCGTCGTCGAAAACGTCGAGCGCATCATGGCGACCGAGGGGCTGCCGCCAAAACAAGCGACCCAGAAAGCGATGCGCGAGATCACCGGCGCCGTCATCGGTATCTCACTCGTCCTGACCGCCGTCTTCATCCCCATGGCATTTGCGTCGGGTTCGGTCGGCACCATTTATCGGCAGTTCGCGCTCTCGATGGCCGTCGCCATTCTCTTTTCGGCCTTCCTCGCGCTCTCGCTCACTCCTGCCCTCTGCGCAACCTTCCTCAAGCCGATCACCGCTCATGAAGAGCGCCGCGGCTTCTTCGGATGGTTCAACCGCACCTTCGATCGTATGACGCGCGGCTACACGCGAGGGGTCGCGGCGATGCTGAAGAGGCTCGGCCGCAGTTTGGCCGTCTTCGCCGCGATCATCGTCGCGACCGCCGTTCTCTTCGTGCGCCTGCCCGGCTCCTTCCTCCCAGTCGAGGATCAGGGCTATTGGATGTCGAACGTCTTCCTACCGCCCGACGCGACGGTCGAGCGGACCGATGCGGTGATCCGCGAATACGAAGAATATGCGCGCTCACGCGATGCGATCGAAACGCTCACCGCGATTCAAGGTTTCGGCTTCTCGGGCGCGGGTCCCAACGTCGCGTTGATGTTCAACATGCTCCGCGATTGGGACGAGCGTGAGGGAGAGTCGGCCTATTCGGAGGTCGCCGAGGCCAACAGACGCTTTGGCAATATGGTCGACGGACAGATGATGCACATCATTCCACCGGCCATTCGCGAGCTCGGAAATAGCGCAGGCTTTGCCATGCGGCTCATCGATCGACAGGCGCAGGGACAGGAGCGCCTCCTCGCGGCCCAGGCCACGCTTCTCGCGGCGGCACGCGAGAGCGAGGTCGTGATGAACGTCTATCCGGAAGGTCTCGCAGACGGCCCCGCGGTACGACTCGAGATCGATCGAAAAAAGGCGCAAACGCTCGGTGTGCCCTTCCCGGCGATCAACTCGACCATCTCGGCCGCCATCGGTTCAATGTACGTCAATGACTTCCCGAACCAAGGAAGGCTCCAGCAGGTCATCATCCAAGCGCGTCCCGAAGCGCGAATGCAGATCGAGGACATCCTCGCACTGCCGGTGCGCAACATCGAAGGGAAGATGATCCCGCTGTCGACATTCGCGACGGCAGTTTGGGATCGCATGCCACTCCAGCGGATCCGCTACATCGGCTATCCCGCGGTTCGTATCGCAGGGATGGCGCGGCCTGGGAAGAGCTCGGGCGAGGCGATGGCCGAGATGGAACGCCTCGTCGCAGAGCATCTTCCACCCGGTTATGTCGTCGAGTGGACGGGACTTTCGTATCAAGAGCGCCTTTCGGGCGCGGAGGCCCCGGCCCTGCTTGCCCTCTCGATGCTCGTCGTCTTTCTCGTTCTTGCTGCACTCTACGAAAGCTGGTCCATTCCTTTCTCGGTCATGCTGGTCGTCCCTTTGGGCGTCTTGGGCGCGCTCGCGGCGGTCCATTTACGTGGCTTACCGAACGATGCGTTCTTCAAGGTGGGTCTGATCACGCTGATCGGCCTGTCGGCGAAGAACGCGATCCTCATCGTCGAGTTCGCCAAACAGCTCGAAGAGCAGGGCCGGTCCACCTTCGAGGCCGCACTCGAGGCCGCGCGACTGAGGCTTCGACCGATCCTGATGACCTCGCTCGCCTTCACGCTCGGCGTTGTTCCGCTCGTGATCTCTCAGGGCGCAAGCGCCGAGACCCAGCACGCCATTGGCACCGGCGTTTTCGGCGGGATGCTCTCGGGGACGATCCTCGCGATCTACCTCGTCCCCGTCTTCTACCTCGCGATCCGGAAGTTCTTCACGCGCTCGGAGGCGCCGAAGGATCCTCCGCCGAACGCGCCGGGCGATGAAAAGGGCCCGAGCGCTGAGCTTGATCCGAGCCCGGCGAACGCCTAGGCCGCCGGTGACGCGCTCATCCATCACCTGAGCGCGCGCTTCATTCGATGAAGATGCGACCTACGATTTTTCTCTTCGATATCGACGGCACACTCATCACCATCACACGCGCCGGGCGCGTTGCGATGGAGCGCGCGTTTGCCGAGTTTTTTGGCACGTCCGGAGAGGTCTTCGCCGAGTTCAGCTTTGCCGGCATGACCGATCGCGCCATCGTCCGCGCTGGAATCGAGCGCGTGACAGGCAGCTGTAATGAAAGCCTCGTCGATCGGCTCATGAACGATTACGCGAAGAACCTCGCCGCGACGCTCGAGCGGGACAACGAATACCGTCTCCACCGCGGGGTATCGGACGCCCTCGAGATTGCTGAGCGACGGCCGAATGGCGCGCTCGGTCTCGGAACGGGCAACCTGCGCCTCGCCGCCAAAGCCAAGCTCGATCCTTTTGGGCTCTTCGAACGATTTCGTTTCGGCGGTTTCGGCTGCGAACACGAGGATCGCGCCACGATCCTTCGCTGGGGTGCGGAGCGTGGCGCGCGCCTTCTCGGACGCGCGCGCGAGGAATGCGATGTGCTCGTCATCGGCGACACCCCCAAAGACGTTATCGCGGGACATGCGATCGGCGCGAGCGTCATCGCCGTGGCAACGGGGCCGTATCGCGCCATCGAGCTGCGCAGAGCCGGCGCCGTTCACGTCTTTGACGATCTAGGCGATCCCGAAGTCCGCGAAATACTTCACGGAGGCTGAGCGTCTCAGGATACCAAAATGCGCCGCATGGTTCGCGTCCTGCCTTCAGTCGGGACCGATGATCTCGTAACAGCGCACATCATCGATCACGGCTTCGTTGTTGTCTTCATCGCATTCGGCGACGTCCGAGCTCGAGCTTGAATCGATATCGACCGTCACCCGATAATCCTGAAAGCCTTCGAGCGCGGGGACGGTCACGATCACATTCTCAGACTGCCCCGGGAGGAGCGGCCGCGTCGTGAGCGCGGTGCCCAGCGCCTCGGGCGTCCCGCCTTCACGAAGGCGTTCAAAGAAGACGGGCACACCGGGATGCACACCGAGGGAGCCCTCATTGGTGACGCCGGCGATGAGGCGATGTTCGCGGTGGAGGCAGCGATCCAGCGCAACCGAGAGGCTTACGGTGAGATCCGGAGCGTTGAAGACTCCATCGCCCTGAACGTTTTGACGGAGGTTGTTGAGGCCCGGCGCCCGGTGATTCGGCTCCTCGACCAACGGCGGATTCCCTGCCGACGTCGCGTTCGTCACCGCATAGGCGTGCTGAGGCCAGACCCTTCGAGTAGGGACCCAGCGATCGTGCGAGTCGCCGTACATGAAAAGGCCGTTAAGGACCCGACGTTCGGTCCCCCCACCCTCGGCCGAATAGTCGCATCCATGGCCCCGTTCGCCAAAACGAGGATCCCGGAATTGCCATCGCCGTCCGCATCGACGACGAGCGGCTATTCGTGAATTGTACCGCTCGTATTCGGCCATTCGAGCTGCACCGTGCCGTCGACGCCCGAGTAGACACGCAGATAACACTCATCCGCGTAAACCACCTCAGCCGCTCCATCACCTTGGCAGTCGAAAACCGAGGAGCCGGTGGCATTCGAAGAATGATCTTGGGTCGGGATCGACCATCGAACGAAGAGCTCGCCCGGGTTCGCCGTGATTCCCTCGGGGATAGGCTCTCCCTCGCGGTAATCATCGTAGACCGAATCGCTATAGCCGCCGGCGATTCCGATCTCGGGGCGACCGTCACCGTCAAAATCCGCGATCGTTGGCGGGCCGCCGCGGTTCGCAGTGCAGCTTCCCGTGCATCCCGTGGTCGGGGTGTTCAGCGGCCCAGCAATCACCGCTCCCGTCGCCCCTTCAAGAACCGAGACGCGTCCTGAACCGACGAGAACGACCTCCGGCTTGCCGTCGAGATCCATATCGGCCACGGCCGGATAGCCGTCCTGGAGGGAGCTCGCCACCCACCGCTGAGTGACGCTCACGGACGGAGGCTCTCCGCTCTCCCACTCGACATTGAACGCGCGCCTCCCCGTGACGATCTCGGGCCTTCCATCGCCGTCGAGATCGGCAACGACCGGGATGCCGCCATCCTAACCTCCGTTGCTTCCCTCGCCCGAACCGAACGCGCTGATGAGGCGTCCATCATGATCGAAGAGATGCCCCCGAACGATGATCTCCGCTTCCGGATCGTCATCGAAATTCGCAACTGTAATGGCCGCGTTTGTCCCCGTCGCGCTTGGGATCGTGAACTCGGCGGTGTCCGCTTGGTTCCGACTGGTCCATAGAATTCGCGGTTCGCCATCGTTGAAGTCGACGGCGCGGAGTTTTCCATCGCGGCCGATGTAGAGGATGTCGGGGAGACCATCCCCGCTCACATCTGCGAGTGCGATCGTGCTTCGACCATTCGAGCGGAAGCATCCCTTCGCGGGCTCATCGACGGCATTCGAGCATTCGCTCGGCTCAACGAGCGGAATTCTCCTTTCGAAGCTCGCGCCATCGACCACGACGAGGTGTCCCGACGTCCAGTTCTGTCCCGCGCTGCGCGTGGTGTTCACAACGATCTCGGGCGCGCCCTTTCCATCAAGGTTCGCAACCACGGGAATGGAGATGCTCTCGATATCCTCGTACGAACGCTCGAGCGTCGGTTCGAGATGCCCAAAGATGGGGCGATACTCACAGACCGGCCCCCCCTGGAGGCTGCGAGATGCAGCGTCCGAGCGTGGGCTCGCAAAAGTTGCCGGGCTCGCAATCGTACGAATCACCGCAGGGAGTGCCGGGCTCTTCAAATGTTTCGGCGATGCAAACCTCACCGCGCGCGCAGCAGACGGTCGCCCCCGCACCGCATCGCGTTCCGCT
>JAAZAH010000422.1 GCA_012514415.1 Sandaracinaceae bacterium | reverse complement strand
TTCGAATCGGCGTCAAAGGCGGCGGATGCTCCGGCTATTATTATGTGTATGATCTCGCGAAGAGAGTTCGCCCGGGCCGCGATCTCGTCTACGATTTCGACGGCCTCAAGGTCGTGATCGACGATCGCAGCATCGAGCTCCTCGACGGTTCGACCCTCGATTGGGAGAAGCGGCTCATGGGTTATGGCTTCAAATGGCTGAACCCGAACTCGAAGGGAGACTGCGGCTGCGGCGAGAGCTTTACGATATGAACACGCACCAAGACGGCGGGAGAGGGGCCCGAGGTGGCCTGCCGTTGCTCGTCGGCGCTGCCCTTCTCGGCATGATCGCCGCCTTCTTGGTTCTTGGCTTCCTCTCGACGCGGCAACAACAATCCCTGCTCGACAGCGTCTCTCTTCGAGGCGATGCGGGGGCGACGCTGAGCGAGCCCGCACCCGAAAAGCTCGAGCTTCCGCCGATAAGCCCTCGCGGCGATCTTTCAGCGGCGGAGCGCACGACAATCGAGATATTTCGTCGCGCTGCGCCCTCGGTCGTTTTCGTGACGAACCTTCGCGTTCGCAACGATAAGCTGAGCCTCGATGTGCTCACGATCCCACAGGGAACGGGTTCGGGGTTTGCGTGGGACGATGAGGGTCATCTGGTGACCAACTACCACGTGATCCAAGGCGCCAACGCGGTTCAGGTCACGCTCGATGGGCAGCGCACCGTCTCGGCAAAGGTCGTTGGGGTCGCTCCCGAAAAAGACCTCGCCGTCCTCAAGCTCGACGACATCGAAGGCGCGCCGCGTGGACTCCCGTTGGGTTCGAGCGCCGATCTCGTCGTGGGACAACACGTCTTCGCCATCGGCAACCCCTTTGGCCTCGATCACACCCTCTCGACTGGCGTAATCAGCGGGCTCGGTCGCGAGATTATGTCGGTTGGCAATCGTCCCATTCAAGGGGTGATTCAGACCGACGCCGCGATTAATCCGGGGAACTCGGGCGGACCGCTCCTCGATAGCGCCGGGCGACTCATTGGCGTCAATACGGCGATCTACAGCCCGACGGGAGCAAACGCGGGGATCGGCTTCGCGGTGCCAGTCGATACGGTGCGGCGCATCGTCCCCGAGCTGATTCGCTACGGCCGCGTGACGCGTGCCGGGCTCGGCGTTCATCTCGATGAGGGCGCTCTCACGCGCCGCCTCGGCATCGAGGGCTGTCTTGTGCTCGGAGTGATCCCCGATTCGGGAGCCGCGCGGGCCGGGATCCAGCCCACCACGCGCGATCCCCGGACGGGAGCACTCATCGTCGGCGATATCATTGTCGGCTTGAACGGACAGCCCATCAAGAACCTGCTCGACCTCTATCGCATCATCGATACGCTCGAGGTCGGAACCGAGGTCCGCGTGACGCTCCTAAGGCGCGGCAAACGCGTCGAGCTCCCGGTCAAGCTTTCAGCGCTCAGCGATTAGACTCGAGCGGTGGTTGCGGCGGTTGGGATGCTCACGTTCGCGCCGCTCGAGGCCCAGGAGGAGGAGCGGCTCGTCGGATTCGCGGAGGCAGATTGTCGAGCCGATATCGACACCGATGACGCGATTGGCTCCGTCGAGATAGAGCACGCCTTCGCGCATGCGGCTCTTGATGTAGAGCGCCTCCCCCGGTGAGACGAAGCCGCGGATGAGCTCATAGCGCTCGTCGATCCCGTGATAGGGCTCGCGGACGAC
>JAAZAH010000421.1 GCA_012514415.1 Sandaracinaceae bacterium | reverse complement strand
CGGAGCCCATCCTCGCGGGTCCGGAAGAATGCCGCTTCTTTCATGCCGGCGATGGAACAGACGGCACGCGCGATCTTCATCGGGAGGGGCGGCCCGCCGAAGACCGCCAGCTTTCCGACCCGATGCCTCCGCGAAAGAAGCCACTTCCCAAGCATCATCTGCGCACGAAGTGGGGCGTTCTCGCCGCCCGTGAGATCGACGCCCGCTCGGATCTTCGGCGTGTTGGGATAGGTCTGATGGATCTCTTCGAGCGTGTCGATGAGGTGCCGAAACGAATCCACGGTCCCAACACCTCGCAGTGTCATGCGGAGATCCCACTGTTCGGTGAGGATGATCTCGTAGCTGCCGCGCTCACTCTGGTGAGTCCGCTCAAATTCAACCTTTCCAGTCGCAAAATCCATCGCGCGAACGTAGCACGGGATGAGCCCATCCCCGAGATCTTTAGGACCGCGCGGGATGTCGCTGAGGATGAGGCCGCTGGCGGGCTCAGAACTTCGCGCTTCCCTCAAGAAAATCACCCTCAAATCTCCCAATCGAGATCGGATCGGGACTATGGTGCGTCAAACGAGCTATGACGCGCCTCTCGATCTTGGGTTCTCTCGCCCTCTCCATTCTCTTTGGTCTCTTTTCCGGCGGAGCGTCTGCGCAATCGGTCGAGCCCGATCGCCTCCCGCCTCAGCTCCGCCCGTGGATCGACTGGATCCGCGACGCGCATCCGACCCATCGCTGCGTATTCGAAGCCGGGACAGCCCGCTGCGAGTGGCCCTCAGAGCTCAGACTCGAATTGAATGCGAATGAAGGGCGGTTCTTCTTCGAGATCGAAACCCTAAAAGAAGGCCCCATCCCCCTTCCGGGTGATTCACGCCTTTATCCGGAAGCGCTCCTTGTAAGCGGCGCTCCTGCCGCCATCCTTGAACGCGGCGGCGTGCCACATGCCTACCTTCCGGCGGGCAAGCATCGGGTCGAGGGACGCTTCGTCTACCGCGAGCTCCCCGAAACGCTCAGCATTCCCCGGATCTTTGGCCTTGTGAGACTCCGCCGCGATGGCGCCGAGATCCCAACGCCCCGCCGCGCGGAAAATGGCGCCCTCTGGCTCGAGGGAAAAACGCGCGAGAGCGAGGAAGAGGAGCGGCTTCGCATCGAGGTTTTCCGAAAGATCGAAGACGGGAACAAGCTCCGCGATCACACGATCCTCCTCCTCGACGTGGGCGGGCGCGCGCGGCGGATCGAGCTTCCCCCGCTCCTCCTCGAGGGCGCGACGCCCTACGCGATTGAGTCGAGCCTTCCCGTTCGGCTCGAGGCGGATGGCCGACTCAGCCTTCAGCTCAGCGCGGGGCGGAATACGATCGAGATTCACTCGCGACTCGAAGGGGATGTGGCGGAGCTCAAGCGCCCCATGTCCGCGGCGCCCCTCCCTAAAGACGAGTTCTGGGTCCTCGCGAGCGACGATGCCTTTCGCCAGCTTCACGTCGAGGGTGCAAGTCCGATCGATCCTGCACACGTGAATCTCCCCGACTCGTTCCGAGGGCTTCCCGCATACCGGCTCCGCGCCGGTGAATCGCTCGTCCTTCGGACGGAGCGCCGCGGCGTCGAACGTCGTCCTCGAAACGAGCTCCACCTCATGCGGACGCTCTACCTCGATCAAGACGGCGGCGGATATTCCGTTCGCGATCACCTTCGCGGCACCCTCCGCGACGGTCACCGTCTCGATCTCCTCGAGGGTGTGCTCGGTGCCGTTCGCGTCGACGGTGAACCAAGGCTCATCACCGAATTCGAGGGGCGCCGCGGCGTCGAACTTCGAAACGAGCGGGTGGAGCTCCTCGCCGACTCGCGGATTGAAGGCTCGCGCTCCCGCATCCCAGCGTCGGGTTGGTCCGAAGATCTTCGCTCCTTGAGGGCGACGCTCGAGCTGCCTCCGGGCTACCTCCTCCTCGGCGGAACCGGCGCCGATCGCATCAGCGGCTCCTTGACCGATCGCTTCGATCTCGGTGCGATCTTCATGATCGTCATCGTCTCCACCATCGTCTTTCGCCTTGCAGGACCGATGCCGGGGGCGATCAGCCTGATCTCACTCATCCTTATCTGGGAAGAGCCTCACGCGCCGGGAACGCTCCTTCTCTTCCTTCTTTTTTTCATCGCGCTCGTTCCCGAGCTCCCGGAGGGGAGGGCGAGAAAGCTCCTCCGTCTCGGCCTCGGGTTGACGACGCTCCTCTTCTTCATGACGGCGATGCCCTTCGCCAAAGAGCAGCTGAAGCGGGCGCTGTATCCGCAAACTGAGGACGTGGCTCGTGCCTCGTGGCTCGGCGGAACGTCGATGATTCCAAAATTCGACGTCGTCGATGCCGAGCGCCGTGAAGCCGATGACGACGGCGATCCCGCAGACGATCGAAGCGGCATGGATGCCATGGGGATGGAAACGGCGGCCGAGGTCGCCACTTCCGCGCCCATGGCCATGCGGAGTGCGGGACGAAAGAGCGCGCCCGCCGCGGCCTCGTCGCGCGTCGCGCAAAAACCTGCTGCCGATCCCGAGACCGTCGTTCAAATGGGCGACGGGATGCCGAGCTTCACCTTCAAGAGCCATCCGATTCGATGGGATGGCCCCGTCTCGGCCGATCAAGAACTTCGGCTCTTCATCCTCTCTCCACCGCTCTTCCGGCTCCTCGCCGCGTTTCGCGTCCTCGCGATGCTTGCCCTTGCGCTCAGTTTGATTCGGGCTTATCGACGCGAACGGCGCATCTTCCGGCGAATGCCGAAGAGACAGCCCGCCGGAATGCTGGGGCTCGTCTTCCTCTTTTCCGCTGGAGCGCTCGCCGCATTTTCCGATGCGCCCAAGGCGGCAGCTCAACCCATCCCTGATAAAGAGCTCCTCGAACAGCTTCGCGCTCGGCTCCTTCCCTCGCCGCAATGCGCGCCCAACTGTATCGAAACCTCGCTCGCCACGTTCGAGCTTCGCGACGGGATCCTGAGCGGGAAGCTCATCGTCCATGCGGGCGCCGCGTCGAGCCTCCGCCTCCCCGGCCCCGCGCGTGAATTCGTTCCTGCAACGGTCCGTGTCGACGGCCGGCCCCACGAGGGAATCATCCTTGGAGAGGATGGCTTCCTCCGTCTCCGCCTTGGGAGCGGCGTTCACACGGTCGAATTTTTCGGACGCTTATCCGATCCGAATCGCCTCGAACTCCACCTCGGTCAGCTCCCCCGAAGGGGTGAGGTGAACGCGCCCGCCTACCAGATTCAAGGACTTCGTGATGACGGAAAGCTCGCAGAGATTCTTCGCTTCGATCGCGAGCTTCGCGGCGATTCAGAGGCGCGCGGTGGTGGTGGCGGAACGGCAGACGCGCTTGAGCCGCTCGGGCGCTCGGACGAGGCTCTCGGTTATTATCTCGCGATTGAACGCCGAATCGTGCTGGGAGTCGTCAACGAGGTCCACACGCGCATCCGGCGCATCAGCCCAACGGGCAGCGCCATCCAATTTCAGCTCCCGCTCCTTCCCGGCGAAGATCTCCTCAGCGAGAGCATCAAGCAGACCGGCTCCCGCGCCGAAATCGTGCTCTCGCGCGATCAGGCGGAGCTGAGCTTCCACTCGCGGCTCGGCCATCCAAAGGCGATCGAGCTTCGCGCGGCCAAAGGTGCGAGCTATCAAGAGCAGTGGATCCTCGATTGCGATGAGACGATCGTCTGTCATGCCGAAGGGATCCCGCCTACGGCGCTCCAAAACGCTTCGCGCCTTGCGAGGCGCTATCGGCCTCTGCCTGGGGAGAGCCTCGACGTCCGCATCGAACGTCCTGAGCCCGCCGAAGGGCGCGCCGTGACAATCGACGAGGTCCGTTTTGAATACGCGCCAGGTTCACGCATTGCGCACAGCCTTCTTCGCCTCGCCATCCGGGCGAGCCGCGCGGAGACGCTTTCGATCCGGCTTCCGGGCGACGCAAAAATCGCTCAGCTGAAAATCGGCGGCGTCGACCAGCCGGTGAACTTCGCCGATGGAGTTCTCTCGATCCGGATCGAGCCCGGCGCGACGAGCCTCACGGTCGAATTCGAAGAGATGCGCGAGCTTGGCTTCCGTCAGGAGCTCCCGAAGATCGATCTCGGCGTCCCTGCGGTCAACGTCACGACCGTCGTCCAGATGCCGAGTGAGCGCTTCATTCTCGCGACCCAAGGCCCGAGCTGGGGGCCGGCCGTGCTCTTCTGGGGAAAGCTCGCCCTCATCCTACTCTTCGCCTTCGTGCTCGCACGTATCCCCGGCTCGCCGCTTCGCTTTCGGCATTACGCGATTGTCGGCCTTGGCCTTTCAAGCGCATCCGTCACCTCCTCGCTGATCGTGATCGCTTTCTTCTTCGCCATGGAGTATCGAAGGCGATACCCAGAGCTTTCCCCGCGTCTCTTCAACCTGAGGCAGATCGCGCTCGTCTTCCTCACCTTCATGACCGTGAGCGTGTTCTTCAATGCCATCCATCACGGTCTCTTGGGCATCCCCGACATGCAGGTCGAGGGCAACTTCAGCACCGATCGCGAGCTGCGCTTCTATCAAGATCGCATCGACGGTTCTCTTCCCGACGTGGCCTTCTTCAGCACGAAGATCCACGTCTATCGCCTCTTGATGCTCGCCTGGGCGCTCTACGTTGCCTCCGCTTCCGTCGGCTGGGCGCGCTGGGCCTTCGGCGCCTATCGTACGGGCGGATTCTGGAAGAAAACGCCGAAGCGCGGACTTCGCTCACGCTTGAAGACTGCCGCCGACGGAGGTGCTCCCTCGGAGGCGGTGTCGAGCGAGGCGTCGGCTGAAGCCATTGAAGCGGATCCTCTCGAGGCCGAGTCTTCGCCTTCTCGTGAGCGCGCGACATCGACCGAATCTACTCTGACCGAGCCCAAGGGGGACGAATTGGACAACGGCGACGAACCCGACGATTCCGAGCCTCGATAAACTTAGGGGTGCAGAGCTTGCCGATTCGGCATAAATAGGTGGCTATGCGAAGCCTCACCGAGATGCTCGTCTTCTTCTCTGTGGCTAGCACCGGGTGGGCCCTCGTCCATTTCGGGCTCTATCGGGGCCTCCGCCACGCCTTTCCGGAAAAAAAGAGAAAGCCGTTCATCGCGGCGCTCTTCGTCGGTTTCAGTTTGGCGCCGCTTTCGATGCTCCTTGCCCGGACGAGCGTGGCGACGAGGGTGGTGGAGACCTTCAGCCGCATCGCCTTCATCGAGGCGGGCTTTGTCTCCCTCATTTTCATCCTTCTTGTTCTCAGGTGGCTTGGGTCGCTTCTCGCGCGCCCCTTCGCCTCGAAGGTGAAGACCGCGCGACGTGATTTCCTCCGGCGCGCCTCCGATCTGGCCATCGCGCTCACGGCCCTCGTGATTGGCGGCACCGGCATCGCCACCGCGATGCGCGAGCCCCAAATCATCCGCGTTCCCATCCGCCTTCCCCGCCTCGGCGAACCCTTTCGCGGCTACCGCATCGTCCAGCTGAGCGATTTTCACATCGGACCCGCCTTTCGCGAAGAGGGCGTTCGCCTCGTCGTCGATAAGGTGAACGCGCTCAAGCCCGATCTCGTCGTCATCACAGGCGATCTCATCGACGGATACGTCCACGAGCTCCGTCCTCATGTCGCCCCACTCGCGGATCTCAAAGCGCGCGATGGTGTGTATTTCGCCACGGGAAATCATGAGTACTATTGGGGAGGTGAAGAGTGGATCCGGCACCTCGAAGAGCTTGGCATCCCCACCCTCAGGAACGAGGCGCGACTCATCGAGCGTGATGGCGACGGCCTCATCATCGCGGGCTGCACCGATTATCGAATGGGCCGCAGCATCAAGGGGGACGCGAGCGATCCCCAAAAAGCCCTCGAAGGCCTGCCCCGCGCGCTCCCTAGAATCCTCCTTGCGCACCAACCGCAGAGCGTCTACCAGGCCGCCGAGGCGGGATACGATCTTCAGCTCTCCGGCCATACCCACGGCGGACAGTTCTTCCCCTTCACTTGGCTTATCCACCTGGTGCAGCCCTTTGTGGCCGGCCTCGACCGACATGGAGATACGCAGCTCTACGTGAACCGCGGCACCGGCTTCTGGGGCCCTGCGATGCGCCATGGAGGGGAGGGCGAGATCACCGAGATCCTCCTTGATAAACTCGAGGAGGAAGCGGTCGTTCGCAGTGAAGGTCTTGAGGAAGACGCGTCCCCTGGTCCGAATCTTCGGCCGGAGTCTGTGCGAGCGCACGCGATGAAAGAGGTCTAATCGATGGAGAGAGTCCTCGTTAGAGCCCGAAAGAAAAACGGGCGCTATCAAAATCAGGTCGAGACCTATCAAGAGTCGCTCGGCGCGCTTTTCCGGTTCATCCGCGAAGGAGGCCGCGGCGAATGGCCCAAATGGGTCGAGATCGAATGCGCGCCGCCTCCGCCCGAGCGTGCTCCTGAAGGCCGCATTCTCACGAGCTGCATCAACCACTCGACGGCGCTCGTCCAGCTCGGCGAGGTGAACCTTCTTACCGATCCGATCTACTCTCTCGCCTGCGGACCCTTCGGGCGCGTGGGTCCTCGTCGTCGGCACGCCCCCGGCATCGCCTTCGAGGACCTCCCGCCGATCGATCTCGTCCTCATCAGTCACGATCATTACGATCACCTCGACGCGCCAACCGTCAGGCGGCTCGAAGAGCGTTTCGCGCCCCTCTTTCTCGTTCCGCTCGGCAATGAACGCCGCCTCCGTCGCTGGGGCATCAAGAACGTCGTCGAGCTCGATTGGTGGGACCACCTCGATCATCGCGATGTGCGCGTGCACTTCGCTCCGGCCCAACATTTTTCGGGGAGATGGCTCCACGATCGCGATCGCTCGCTCTGGGGAAGCTTCGTGGTGGAGAGTGCGAGGGGCAACGTCTATTTTGCCGGCGACACGGGGCTCGGCCCGCATTTTGACGAGATCGGCGAGCGCTTCGAAAACTTCGCGCTCTCGCTTATTCCCATCGGCGCCTATCTCCCGCGCTGGTTCATGCGCACCGTCCATATCGATCCGGCCGAAGCGGTCGAGGCCCACAAGCGGCTCCGCTCCGCCCTGAGCGTGGGTATCCATCACGGCACCTTCCCGCTCGCGAACGATGCGCACGCCGAGCCCATCCGCGATCTCCATGCCGCGCTTGATGCCGAAGGAATCCCGCGCGACGCTTTCCGTGTCCTCGCGCCAGGCGAGCTTCTCGAGCTCCCCGTCAGTGGCGAAAGCGCTCGCCTCTCTACCGTCGATGAGAGCGCGCGCGGCGAATCCAGTTGAGCGCTCGCTAAAACACCGATTGGGCCCGCACGAGAGCGCGCTCAAGGCCCTCGTATCGATTCGCGATCTTGGCGCGGCTCAGCCCGAATCATCGATTTCTTGCGACGTCTCGGCATTGTCTGCTAAGTACGCTCCTGATCATGCGGAAAAGTGTGCAGTCATCGCGCCCGATCCGACGCCGAGCCGCGCCATGTGAAGGCAAAGATCCGGCCAAAGCTTTGGGTTTTTGGCAAGATGTGATGCGCCTTTCAATCGGGACTCTTTCTCACCTTCGGCATCAACTGAAGCGGTAAAAGAGTGATTCTTCAGCCCCCGCACATCGCTCCTAAAGACACAGCTTCAAGGAAGGTGGTCGCCATGCGAAGCTTGGATCTCCGGCACTATCTGGCCCTCTTTTCCCTCCTCGTTCTCCCGCTCATCCCATCTTCGAAAGTCATCGCTCAGCCGCCCCCGGCCGAGCTCACCGTCTCCGCGCCGGAAGAGGATCTGCTCTCCTGGGAGATCGCCGCGGGCGGCTCAGTCGTCACCGGAAACACGCAAAGCTACGGCGCGACCGTCGGCACTCAATTCGATCTCGTCCGCTCCAAGCACCGCTTCAACTTCGGCTCGCTCTTCATCTACAATCGCTCGAAGATCCAAGACGTCGAAACCATCGAGACGACCGCGAAGAACATCAATAGCGGCGCGCGATACGAATATTATTTCCGCGAACGCGACGCCGCCTTCATCGGCGTCAAGCATCGCTGGGATACCTTTGCCGGTCTCGATACGCGACTTCAGATTCAGCCGGGTTACCTCCGGGTTTTCCACGAGAACAAGGAGAAGGAGCGTCGGTTTTGGGGAGAGGTGGGTTATGATTTCACTTACGACAACCTCTATCCGAACCCCCTCCCCGCGGATCCCGAAACCGGTGAGATCCCGGACGATACCGTGTTTACCCACGCCGGAAGGATCTTCCTCGGATGGGACGCGCGCTTCCAAGACTATCTCCGCATCCTCACCGGCCTCGAGGCACTTCTCAACTTCCAAGAGATCGGCGATCTTCGGCTCAACTGGAATACGCGCGTGAGCGCGTCGATTCATAAGCGTGTCGAGCTCGGGGTTCAGTTCCTCCTTCTTTACGACCGCATCCCGGTTCCGACGCACCAAAAGCTCGATACCTACCTGCTCGCCAATCTCATTGTGAATCTTCTCTAATGCCCCAAAAATCGGGGGATTTGAGAGAATTTTCATATGGCGCAATTTTGTATGCTGGTGGCATTTCGCGCCATTTAGGGATGCCGCCAGCCCCCGCTCAGGCCCAGACTGGGACAGTTCACCCAATCCACGCATCCGTTCACTGAACTTGGATTGCGCATCTGGGCCGCTCCGCGCACATCTATCCTATGGCTCAAAGCATGCT
>JAAZAH010000420.1 GCA_012514415.1 Sandaracinaceae bacterium | reverse complement strand
GCCCGAGCGGGTGCACATCCAAAACTCGGGCCGAAATGGCGGCTACGGATTCGGCAACAACGTCGGCTTTCGTCTCGCGCTGGCGACCGAGCCCCCCCCGGATTATTTTTATATTTTGAATCCAGATTGCTTCCCGGATCCCGACGCGGTCGAAGAGCTTGTCGATTTCTTCCGAAGGCACCCCCGCGCGGGCATCGTTGGAAGCGCTGCACGCGGCGAGGACGGAAACCCGCATTGCACCGCCTTCCGCTTTCCGAGCCTCCAAAGTGAGTTCGAAGATGGCGTCCGGCTCGGGCTTGTTTCGCGCCTCCTCGCGCCATACCGCGTCCCGATTGGGGATGAGATCGAAGAACGCATCGTCGATTGGGTCGGGGGCATGAGCGTGCTGATTCGTCGCGAGGTCCTCGACGAGATTGGATTCTTTGACGAGGGCTTCTTCCTCTATTTTGAGGAAACGGATCTTTGTAAGCGCGCACGTGCTGCGGGCTACGACGTCGGTTATGCGAAGCGTAGCCGCGTCGTCCACATCGGATCGGCGACCACGGGACTTCAATCACCCGACACCCCCATGCCAAACTTTTGGTACGACTCGCGGCGACGCTACTTCGAAAAGAACCATGGCGTCGCCTATCGGCTGCTCGCCGATTTTGCACGACTCGCTGGAGAGAGTGCCTTCCGAGCACGCGTTCGGACACTTGGGCTCAATCGGCCCGCAAAGCCGCATTTCATCCGCGATTTTTTGAGGCATCAGCTGCGCTCTGAAGCGACGCAGCTCATGCAACGCGTGGGCAAGGCGCCGCTTTAGGCGCCGCTCAGACCGATCGCGAGAGGCGCCTTCCACGCATGAGGACGCCTTTCAATTTGGCGGAGGCGCATCGGACTCCCACGGATCCGAAAATCGCGGATCGTGGAGGAGAGGCTCATCCGTAAGCGCCTTCAGAAAGGCGATGATCGCTTCCTTTTCGTATTCGCGAAGCATGAACTCGCGGATGAAGGCGTTTTTGCGCGGGCTTTCCGCACCGTCTCCCGCATTGGGCCCCTCCTCGATGAGCCTTCCGCCTCGCATATAATGCTCGAGCACCTCTTCGAGCGTCGCGGCGCTCCCATCATGAAAATACGGCGCCGTGACGGCGACGTTGCGAAGTGAGGGGGAGCGAAACTTGCCCATGTCTTCCGGCTTCCCTGTGACATCGAAGACGCCTCGATCCCGTTTCGGATATCCGCCGTGCCCGTCGACGTTGTAGAGGCCGTTATTGTGGAAAGGCAACTCGACGAACGCGAGGCCTTGGTGGTCGATGCTATCGCTAAAGAGGACGCCGGCGTGACAATGAAAACATTCGGTGCGCTCACTGAAGAAGAGCTGCATCCCGAGCAGCTCTTGCTCGTTGAGGGCGCTCTCATCGCTCTCATAAACGTAGCGATCGTAGCGTGATCGGAAGGAAACGATCGTCCTTTGAAAAGCGGACAGGGCGACACTGATGGTGTGGATGGAAAAGGGCTCCTCCTCCTCGGGGAAAGCGAGCGGAAAGAGAATTTGATAGCGCTCATCGGCGCGGAGACGGGCAAGGATGTCTTCTTCATGGCCTCCCGCTCCGAGCTCGATCGGACGCTCGCCAAGCAAGGGAATCAACGCTTGTCGCGAAAGGGAGTCGAGCAAAGGATTCGACCATGTAAATCGGGGGACGTAGGCGACATTCACAAGACTCTGAGCATTCCTGAAATGCACCTCCCCCGTGGACCCGATCGAGGTCGGGAGGCCGTCGGTAAAAGCGAGCTCTTGGCGGTGGCAACTCGCGCAGGATTGAGTCTCATTGAGCGAGAGGCGGACGTCGTAGAAGAGATGCCTCCCGAGCTCGACGCGGGGTTTGGTGAGCGGCTCTCCATCGACCTCTGGGGGCAGAGGCACACCCTCGGGAAGATCCTCGTAAACATACGGCTCCTCCGGAGGAGGTCGCCACTGGCCGTCCGCGTGTTCGCAGCCTGAGACGCCGAGGATCACGAGGGCCAGAATCCCAACGTGAGATGTCCGAAGCCGCTCAACCATCAACACGAAAGACGTCCATTTGAGCGCGATGCGCGCCGTAATCGATCCCCAGGCTCGTCATGGGCTCGATGCACTCGGCAAAGCCCTTTCCCTCAGGGTCGATCTCGGACATGCACCCTGCCGAACCGTGATGCCCCTCACCCTCGGGGCGAAGATCCGTCTCGCCAAGGAGGGCAGCAAGATCGATGAGGATCACATCGCTCTCCGGATCGCAATCCGACAGCTCGATCGTCGAGCGATTGGGATAGTCGCAGTGGATATCGGGCTCGGGAACAAGCGTCCCGTCGCAACCCATGCTTCCGATGTGGACCGCGAAATTCGGAGCGTGTCCGTGCTCGTCATCGCTCACGACAGAAAACTCAGCTCTAAAAAATAGATAGCCCATCATCCAGCCCCAGCTCATCGGGGTGATATTGAGCGGTGAGGCTGCGCGCGAGGGGTCGAGGTGGTTCAGGTGTTCAGGCACGCCCAGCCGGAAGGTGACGCCCCGATAGGTTCCTTCGGGCACGCGGATCCGAATTTCATCGCGCGCGCCCTCCCCGATGAGGCAGCCATCCGATGGGTTTGCAAAGTGAAGATAAGCGACTCCCGCATCCTGATAGGGCGGCTCATCGACGATGGTCGCCGGGAGAACGTTCCCGGCTTCATCCGCGACTTGGATATCGTGGATGTACAGCCTGAGCTCTTCGAGCCCAGCGCGCTGATCGCCATCCGGTCCGAAGCCTTCATAGAGCACGCCACAGGCTGCCGCTTTCTCCCCGAAGACCGGCTTGAACTTGAGCGCGATCTCGATCCCGTCTGCGGCGCCATCCGGATGAACGTCCGGATCATCGTCGCCGCAGCCAAAGAAGACGACCAAAGAAATCACGACAAGGGTATGAGCAAACGTGATCTGAGTTCTCATGCGGCGGAAAATAGACCCCGCGCGCCACGGTGAAAATGTGGCAAATCGTCGCAGGATCGACAAACGTGAGCCGCCGCTCGGGCTCCATTTTTTTCACCACCGCATGATATTGTGCGTCCACCCATGTTGAGCTTGTATCGCCATCAGCGGATCGAAGTGCTCGCACGCGAACTCGAGAAGAATCTCCGACAGGAGCTCGAGGAGGCGCGCGAAAGAGACGTCTTTTATCGTCCCACCATTGCTGTCGGAAGCCGTGCGATGGAGCGGTTCATCTCGGAGAGATTCGCGCTCGACTTCGGCGTTGCGAGCAATATCCAATTTATGCGTCCTGCGGAGCTTCTCCATCGACTTGTCGAGGAGAGACTTGGAGGCGCGATCCAAGGGCTCCGTGCTTGGGCTCCATCGGCCCTTCGCTTCGCGATACTCGAGGAGCTGCGCGTTTTCCAAAGCGATCACGGCGAAGCAAAAGAGAGCGCCGCGACTTTTCTAGAAAGCTATCTCAACCCCAACGCCGACGCTCACGATCGTCGCGCCCTACTTCTCGCGACGGATCTCGCAGATATCCTCGATCGGCTCATCCACTATCGTCCCGAGGAAACGCGCTCGCTTCGTCGCGATGAGATCCCCGAAGCATTCGCGGGCGATCCGGCGGCGATCTTTTTTCAGCGCCTCCTCGCGAGGCTCGAGGCCCGCCTCGGCGAAACTCATCTGCTCGCGCTCCTCGAGGCCTTGGCGCGCGCCCCACAACCGGAAGCGCCCGAGCCGCCGATTCATCTTTTCGGCATCTCCTACCTTCCTCCGCTCCACGTCCAGCTCCTTCGCGGATTCGCCGAAGAGCGCCCACTCCACACCTATCTCATCTCTCCCTTCGAGCATTTCGTCGAGCGCGATTATTTTACCTTGGCCGAGCGCGACGAGTTGAGCGCAATCTTTCATCCTCTGCTCGCGGCATGGGGAAGCCTGAGCACGGATTTTCTTCATCGGCTCTACGAGGGCGCCGAGGGCGTCAACGATCATCTCATCGAGGCTCCGGACGAGGGCAACGCGGACGAGCGTGATCTCCTCACGCAGATCCGAAGCGATCTGAGAGGCGTTCGTGAGCCAAGTGTCTACGACGGCGAGGATTGGAACCTCGAGATCCATTCGACCTTCGGGATGCTCCGCCAAGTCGAAGCCCTACGCGATCGTCTCCTTCACCTCTTTGCCGAAGATCCATCGCTCGCGCCGCGAGATGTCGCCATCCTCACGCCCGATCCCGATCGCTTTGGACCGCTCATCGAAGCCGTCTTTAGCCAAGAGGAAGAGGGCCTCCCCACCATTCCCGTCACACTTACCGACACCTCCCTTGCCACACTCTCCGAGGCCGGATCGCTCCTCGTCCAGCTATTCAACTTGGCGACCACTCGCGTTACGCTCCCAGCAGTGGCCGGTCTCTTCGAGCTTCACGGCCTTTCCGCACGGTTCGGGATCGGGGAAGACGAACAGGGTGAACTCCGCGAGATCCTTGCGATGAGCATGATGCGGTGCCACCTCGATGCGGAGGATCCGGCCGCCGATCCCGAGATTCCGATCTCCGAGCCGCATACCGTCCGCGCAGGACTGCGCCGCATCCTCCTCGGGAGCTTGATGCGCGATCCCGACGAGACACGCGCCGAGGCCGAGATCGTCGAAGGCTACCTTCCGCTCCGAGGCATCCATCCCGAGAGCCTCGAACTCGTCTACAAACTGCTCGAAGCCATGGAGGCGATCGTCACCTTCATTCCAGAGCTGCGCCGACCGCGCTCGCTCGACGATTGGCTCGAGCTCGTCACCGATCTCTTTGAGAACCTCCTTCCTCCGAATGATCTCGGAGCCGAAGGAATCCTCTATCAGCTTGGACTGCTTCGCCTCGAATACGAGGCGTCGCTCCCCGATGAGTCCGAGCCTCCGCTCTTCGATGCCACGGCCTTCGCCTATGAGCTCGAGCGCCGGCTCGACGATAGCAGCGACCACCCCATCGGTCGGCGAGGTGGCGTCGTCGTCTCGAGGCTGACGCCGATGCGCGCGCTTCCTTTTCGAGTCATTGCCCTCCTCGGCCTTGATGAAGATCGCTTTCCCCGCCGCGCGCGTCATCATGCGCTTGATCTCGTCGCGAAAAAACCTCGTCCCGGTGATCGGCCCGCTGGACGTGAAGACCGACATCTACTCTTCGAGGCGCTCCTGGCCGCGCGCGATCGGTTGATGATCTTTTATACGGGTCGAGATGCAACGACGAATGAGGTGATCCCGCCGTGTGTTCCGGTGGCCGAGCTCCTCGATGTCCTGAAGGTGATGCGCGGGGACTCCGCTCGTACGTTGATCGAGGAGCATCCACTTCATCCCTTCAGCCGCCGGGTTTTCTCTCCGGACGCTCCCGCGCCCATTCGCTCCTATTCGAGGGATGCCTATCTAGGTGCGGTCGCGCTCGGCAATGAGAGCGAGGAGGACGTGATCGCCGTGGAGGGCATCCGTCCGCTCGACGAGCGCAAGGAGCCCATCGTCGACGTCGATCTGGACGATATGATCCGCTTTTATACGCAACCTGCTCGCTTCATCGCTCGGCGGTCTCTCCGCGCTGCGCTTCCCGAGGAAACCCTCGAGCTGGGCGATCGCGAACCGCTCTCGCTAGACCCGCTCGAGAACCACAAGCTTCGCGATGCTGTAATCGGCGAAGTGCTCGTGCACGCCTTCGACGATGATGCGCTTGATGCCGCGTGTGCCCGCATCGAGCGCATCCGCCTCGCAAATGGCGAGGGAGTTGCACATCGCCTCGACGCCAAAGCGCTCGCTGAAGCCGCAAACCTCGCGCGGGCGTATGGGGAAGTGCTGCATAAGGAGGGGGCGCAAGCTATCGAGTGGTCTACCCTTTTCGGTGTCACCCTGATCACTACGACCGAAAGCGGAGCCAAACTTCGCTATCAGATCGGATCGGCTGAAAGGCGCACGATGCGCGATGAGCTCTTGCTCGTCACGGTCTCGACAGGGAAGGAACGAGCCATGCTCGAAGCCTGGCTCCTTCTCGCCTTCTCGGGGGACCCATGGACTCGGGCAAGGATCGTCTACCGAAGCGATAAGGATGCCCGCAGCACCTGCATCGCGCTGCCGTCGCGTCCGAGTGATGAGTTCCTTCTCCGACTGGTCCGCGTCTACCTCGGCCTCGATAAAGAACGCTTCCCGGTTCCGCTCAAGCCAGCGTTCGAAGTTGCGCGCTCACTACTCAAAGATCCCAACGACCCTCAGAAAGCGATGGAGGCCGGCCATTGGGCCTATCATGAAAGCGGAAACCCATCGAGACCCTCCGAGTCCGAGCGCCCCGAGAACCTCATCCTATATCGCTCCTCGCCGTTTAGAGAGTCGAGTCCTTTCTACGCTCCAGCCCTCGCGCTCATCAAGGATCTCCACGTGGCCGTCCTCGCCGCCGAGAAGGAATGAATCATGGAACGTTTCGATCCGCTTCATCCCATCGCGCGACAGACACTTTTGCTGGAAGCAAGCGCAGGAACTGGGAAGACCTATTCGATCTCGGGAAAAATCGTTCGGCTCATTGCCGAAGAAGGCATCGACATTGATCGAATCCTTATCGTGACCTTTACGCGCGCCGCAACCGCGGAGCTCGTCGATCGCATTCGTTCGATTTTGATCGAGGCGCGGGATGCGCTCGAAGCAAAGGCGTCCTCTGATCATGTGGTGATCGCGGGACTGAAAAAGCGGGCCGACGAGGAAGGCCCGGCATCGCCCTTGCGCGAGCGTTACCTCACACGGCTCAAACGCGCGATCGCACGCTTCGATCTCGCGTCGATCTTTACGATCCATAGCTTTTCGGAACGAGCCCTTTCACTCGCCGCGTTTGAGATCGGGTTTGATCCCTCACATGAGCTTGTCGCGGATATCCGCGATGCCATCCATCGCGCATCCGACGATCTTTTTCTCGAGGCCCTCCAAATCGATCGAGGAGAGCGTGGTGGGAGCGCATCTATAGAAGAAGCGGAAAACGGAGACAGAGGCTTTCGGCTCAGGGACGAACATGAGTTTCGCCCCGAGACGTTCCGAAAGCTCGCCGAGGCGCGATGGTCGCTTCGAGATGCCGCGATCGCGCGCCTCGTAGGCGTGGACGAGAGCGACAGCGGAAGCTCTCGCGACGCCGTTTGGATGCGAACGATCTCGCATTTTTGCGAACGCATCGTCGATCGCATCGAGCGCGAGCTCGAAAAAAGGCGCGCCATCGGTTTCGACCAACTCATCCATCATCTGAAACGTGCGCTCGAGGACGAAACGATGCGCGAGGCGCTCATCGGCGCGCTCCGCTCGCGTTACGACGCCGCGCTCATCGATGAATTTCAAGACACCGACGAGGCGCAGTGGGCCATCTTCCGGACCATCTTTGGCGACGGGAAGATCTTCGAGCTGGTCGGCGATCCAAAGCAGGCGATCTACAGCTTTCGCGGCGCGGATATCGAGGTATACAAGCGCGCGCGGCGCGAGGCTTCAAAGCGCTATACGCTCGATATTAACTACCGCTCGTCTCCCGATTACATCCAAGCGATGAATCTCTTTTTCGGTACGACCGCGGGACTCAGCTCGGATGGCCTCGGATACGAAGCGAGCACGCCATT
>JAAZAH010000419.1 GCA_012514415.1 Sandaracinaceae bacterium | reverse complement strand
CGCATTGGCCTTGTCGGCGCGAATGGGACGGGAAAGAGCACGCTCGCCAAGATCCTCGCCGGCCTCGAGCATTCCGATTCGGGCGAGCTCGCGATCCGGCGCGGGGCGAAGGTCGCCTATCTCGATCAGGATCCGAGCTTCGATCCCTCAAAATCGGCGCTCGAGATCGTCTCCTCGGGGCTCCGGGAGTGGCGCGGCGTGCTCGATCGTCTTGAGCAAGTCGCCGCTGAGCTTAAGGACGGCGCGGGCGATCTTGACGCCCTCCTTGAAGAGCAGGCCGCGCTCACCGAAGAGCTTGAGCGACTCGGCGGCTGGGATCGCGATCATGAGGCGCGCTCGACCTTGAACCAGCTCGGCGTCGCCGACGCCGATCGCACTGTCGGCGGCATGAGCGGCGGCGAGCTGAGGCGCGTGGCCCTCGCGCGTCTCCTCGTCTCGAGGCCCGATCTTGCGATCCTCGATGAGCCGACGAACCACCTTGATATCGAGACGATCGAGTGGCTCGAGCAGCATCTTGGCGATCGCTTTGAAGGCGCGATCCTGCTCATCTCTCACGATCGATATTTTATCGACGCCGTGGTCGATCGCGTCGTCGAGATCGCGCGCGATGGGGTCTTCTCGTATGAGGGCGGCTGGTTCGAATATCTCGAGGGGAAGGCCGAGCGCGAAGCTCAAGCGGCGCGCACCGAATCGAATCGGCAAAATTTTCTCCGCACCGAGCTCGAGTGGCTGAGGCGCTCGCCGAAGGCGCGGACGACGAAGAGTAAATCCCGCGTTGACCGCGCGAAGGCCGCCATCGCCGCGAAACCCAAGGGAGGGCGCGCAGCGCTCCGCATCCAGGCGATGACTGAGCGGAGCGGCAACCGCATCGTCGAGCTTGAGGATCTGAAGCTCGAGATCGCGGGGCGAACCCTCCTCGAAGGTTTCAGCCTCCATATGGTGAAAGGCGATCGCATCGGCATCGTCGGGCCGAACGGCGCCGGAAAGACGACGCTCCTTGAGGCCATCGCCGGGAATCTCGAGCCGAGCGGCGGGCGGGTCGTCCTCGGAAAGCGCACCGAGATCGCCTACCTCGATCAGAAGCGCTCGGGGCTCATCGACGAAGAGAATATCTTCGAGAACGTCGGCGGCGGGCGCGATCGCGTAGATTTTAACGGAAGGGCGATGGACCTTCGCTCCTACCTCGCGCGCTTTCAGTTCAGCCCCGAGGAGGTGCGGAAGCCGGTGGCAGCGCTCTCGGGAGGCGAGCGCGCGCGTGTGGCCCTCGCGAAGCTTCTGCTCCGCCCGGCGAACCTTTTTCTTTTTGATGAGCCGACGAACGATCTTGACGCGATGACGCTCGGCGCGCTCGAGCAATCGCTCCTCGATCTGGACGCCAACGCCTTCATCGTCAGCCACGATCGGCATTTCCTCGATCGCGTCGCGACGCATATCCTTGAGCTCGATGGGAACGGCAACGCGACGCTCTACGCAGGCGATTATTCCACGTGTCGGGCGCTCAAGCGGCAGGCCGACCACGGCGCACGCGAGAGCGCGCAGCCGGCGGAGAACGAGGCCGCCGATTTCGGGAGAAGCCGCGCTCCATCCAAACCGAAGCGCACGGGGCTTACGTATGGCGAAGAGCTCGAACTCGAGAAGCTCACCCGAGAGATTGAGGCGCTCGAGCGCGAGATCGCAGCGATTGAAGAAGCGCTTTGCGATCCCACCGTCTACGAAGGCGGCGGAGAAAAAGGCGTCGCGCTCGCCGGTGAGCGCGACGCCAAGAACGCCGCGCTCGAGGCAAAGATGGAGCGCTGGATGGAGCTCGAAGAAAAGAGGGGTGGGTGAGGATTAATGTGCCTTCGGCTTTGAAGAAGTCACTCGGGGAGGGGGACGATCCCTTCCAAGTCGACGCGGTCACGCCGGGGATGTGTCATTCGCGTCGCGACATTCACGATGCCCTATCGCCAACGATGGAGGCGCCTCGTTCCTGCCGCGCTCGCGCCGCTCGTCGCTGACCCCATAGCCCCACCCGCGCCAAGCTGCTAAATCTTCCCTATGAGCGACCTTCCGCAGCGCAAACCCGATTGGCTCCGCGTTCGTCTCCCCAGCGGAGAGGACCAAGCGCGCTTTCAAGCGGTAAAGGAAAGGCTCGACGGTCTCGATCTTCATACGGTCTGCGCCGAGGCGCGCTGTCCGAATATCTTCGAGTGCTGGGGCGCCGGCACAGCCACCATCATGGTCCTTGGAGAGACGTGTACACGTGGCTGCCGATTCTGCGCCGTCAATACGGGCGATCCCCGAGGCTACGTGGACTCCCGTGAGCCCGAGTCCACGGCGATGGCGCTTGAACGCATGGGCCTCCGATATGTCGTCATTACGATGGTCGATCGCGACGATCTCCTCGATGGTGGGGCAGCGCACCTTGCCGAGACTGTCCGGCGCTCGAAGGCCCGCTCGCCTGAGCTTCTTATCGAGACGTTGGTCGGCGATTTTCAGGGAGTAAAGCGCGATGTGCGCACCGTCGTCCGCGAGGGTGCCCCCGATGTTTTCGCGCATAATGTTGAAGTTGTGCCGAGGCTTCAGCGATCGATTCGAGATGCGCGTTGCTCATGGGAGCGTTCGATCGAGGTCTTGAGATACGCCAAGGAGATCGGGGCCGAGCGAACCAAGACTTCGCTTATGGTTGGCATCGGCGAAGAGGAGTCCGAAGTCGTTGAGGCGATGGAGCTCATCCGCGAGGCGGGCGTCGACATCCTCACCATTGGGCAATACCTTCGGCCGACGAAGAAGCACGCCGAGGTGAAGCGCTACGTTCATCCCGACGAGTTCAAGCGCTACGAGGAGCTTGGGCGCGCTCTCGGCTTCTCATTCGTCGCGAGCGGCCCTCTCGTGCGTTCGAGCTATCGTGCGGCCGAGGCCTTTCTCGATGATACCATCCGCAGGGAGCGTCAGTTCGATCGCTACGGACGGCGCAGCCTTCCGGTCCTCTGATCGCGTCTCGAGGGCCCCGCTTTCAGAGTCCACAAGGCGCGCTCTTGCGCCTCAACGCTCCCCGTTTATCCTGAAGACATGGGAGGGACGATCGCCGTTGAGCGAATCTTGGGGGAGGGAGGCGCGCTCATCCGCGAGCCTCTCCTTCGGATAGAACGCCGCTTCGTGGTCTACGAAGCGATGTTGAGGCAGCGCCGCTTCGACACGATCATGATGCGCGCACAACGTCAGGGACGCATCGGCTTTCACCTCGGCTCGGAGGGAGAAGAGGCCGCGATCCTCGGCGTCGCCGAAGCGCTTGCCGACACCGATTTCCTCGTCCCCTGCTATCGCGAATCGGCGGCGCTTTTTCATCGTGGTTTCCCCATTGAGTCCTTTGTCGATCAATCGGTAGGCAATGCGCGCGATGTGAACCGCGGAAGGCAGATGCCCGTTCACTTCAGCTCGGCCGATCATCGATGCCTGTCGGTGAGCGCCCCCATCGGGACGCAGATCCCCCACGCCGTCGGCGTCGGTTACGCAGCGAAAATGCGCGACGAACGCATCGCCGTCGCGGTCTTCTTTGGCGATGGCGCGACGAGCTCCCAGGGCTTTCACGAGGGGCTCACGCTCGCAGCCGCGCTTGAAGTGCCCGTCGTCTTTTTCTGCCGCAATAATCGCTATGCCATCAGCCTCCCAGTCGAGGAGCAGTGTCGCGCAGAGACCCTCGTCGATAAAGCAGTCGGCTATGGGATCCCAGCCTATCGGGTCGACGGAGACGATGTCCTCGCGGTCCATTTTCGTGCCTGCAAAGCCCTCGCTGAAGCGAGGAGCGCGAGGCGCCCAATTTTCATCGAGCTGCTCACGTATCGACGGGGAGCGCATAGCTCCTCGGACGATCCGACGCGCTATCGAAGCGAAGTTCCTCCACGCGATCCGATTCAGATCTTTCGCGATCATCTCTACACGCTCGAGGCTTTTGATGAAGAGGCCATCGGGAGAAGGATCGACGCCTTCGATCGCGATCTTCGAGCGATGCTCCGCCGCGCTGAAGCGGCGCCAAAGCCGTCCATCGAGTCGATTGTCGAAGGTGTGTATGCGAAGCCGACGCGGACTCAACTGCGGCAGCTCGAAGCGATTCAAGCGGCGAGGGAGCTGTGAGGGGAGAGACGATGGTTGAAGCGCTCCGAGGGGCGCTCGCGGAAGAGATGGAGCGCGACGCGAACGTGATCGTGATCGGTGAGGATATCGGAAGGCTCGGCGGGGTGTTTCGTGTCACCGATGGCCTCCTTGAGCGCTTCGGGCGCGACCGCGTCATCGACGCGCCGCTCGCCGAGGGAGGGATTGTGGGGACAGCGATCGGCATGGCGATGCACGGCCTACGCCCTGTGGTCGAGATCCAGTTCGCCGACTTCATCTACCCCGCGTTTGATCAGCTCGTAAACGAAGCCGCCAAGATGCGCTACCGCTCGGGGGCACAGTTTGCGGTGCCGATGGTCGTCCGAGCGCCCGCGGGTGGAGGCATCAAGGGCGGCCATTATCATTCACAAAGCCCCGAAGCTTATTTCGCGCACACCCCTGGGCTTAAGGTCTACTACCCGGCGTCGCCGAACGATGCGCGCGCGATGCTGCTCGAAGCGATCCGCGATCCCGATCCGGTCATCTTCTTCGAGCCGAAGAGAGTCTATCGGGCCGTGAGGGAGCCTCGTGAGGACTATGAGGTTCGAGAGCGGGCGAGGATTCTAAGGCCCGGTGAGGATATCAGCTGCATTAGCTACGGCGCCTCGATCTATGAATGCCTCGAGGCGGCGGAGGCGGCGGCGAGACGAGGGATCGAGGTCGAGATCATCGATCTTCGTTCGCTCATCCCACTCGACGAGGAAACCCTCGATCGGAGCGTGAGACATACGGGGCGTGCGCTCATCGTGCATGAAGCGCCGCTCACGGGCGGTTATGGAGGTGAGCTCGTCGCCGGCATCGTCGAGCGAAATTTCGCCTGGCTTCGAGCACGCCCGATGCGCGTCGCCGGAATCGACGCGCCCTTCCCTTATGCGCTCGAGCTCGAGGCGCTCCCCTCAGCCCGCCGCATCCTCCTCGCCATTGAAGCGCTGATGCGCGAATCGGAAGAAGCCCTCCCCCAAACCGTCTTCGGCGATGCGAGAGACTCAAGACAAGGCGGGCTAGCCGCAGCACGGACGGAAGATCGCGAGCCGAAAAACGATTCGGGCGTAAAGAAGGGCGACGAGGACTCCGTTGAAGGGGCGATGGAGATCAAGTGATGGCGCTCGATATCCATGGTTCTTTTCGCGAGTTTAGTCTGCCTGATCTGGGCGAAGGTGTGGCCGAGGGCGAGGTCGCACGGTGGTTCGTCAAACGCGGCGAAAGCGTCGAGGAGGACGATCCGATCGTCGAAATCGTGACGGATAAGACGAGCGTGATCATCAGCGCGCCCTGGCCCATGACCATCGAGGAGGTGCTCTTCAAAGACGGAGAGATCGCGAGAGTGGGCGAGGCATTGTTTCGATATCGGCCGCGAGAGACGGCTCTGAGGGCCGGGATCGATCCGCCGACTGCCCAACCCCGAAGCACCGCGGCAGCGACTGACGAAGCCGAGCCCCGGAGGGCCGAGGGGAGCGCGCGCCCCCTCGTGTCGATGACGGCGTTGCGCGCGAAGGGACGCGACGATGATGAAGGATGGAGCGAGGGCCGTCTCGCCGAGCAAAGCGGGCCTCTTCCATCGGTTGAGAGCGCGGAAGCGAAACGAGAGATCGTCGCTTCGGCTGTCGGCGATCTGCGAGAGAGCGCTCCGGGGACGGCGCTTTACGAGGCGCTCCCGGCGGAGCGTAGGCGCGGTGAGCGTGTGCATCGCGCGTCGGTCGAAGAGCGGCTGCCGCCTGGCCTGAAATCACATGCGAGGGATCGAGAAGCAGCGCCGCTCGCCTCTCGATCCAGCAAAGAGCGCGATCGGTCTGAGGGAGTGCGCGTGCCGATTGGCACCCGCCGCAAGACCATCGCTTCGAGGATGCGTCAGAGCCGCGACAACGCCGTTCAAGCGACGCTCGTTGAGGAGTGCGAAATGGACGCCCTCATCGGCCTTCGGGACGAGCTCCGTGCTGGGGCCGGTCCCGAAGCGCTTCCGCGTGGCTCTCTCAGTTTTCTCCCATTTTTCTTGAAAGCCGTTGCGCATAGTCTGGTCGACTTTCCGCGTTTCTCGTCTCGCATCGAAGGCGATGATTTTCAGCTCGAACCATCGCTTCCAATTGGCGTCGCTGTTGATACCGACGAGGGCCTCCTTGTGCCCGTCGTGCGCCGCGCAAAACAAGCGTCGATCTTTGACCTCGCGCGCGAACTCGAGCGCCTCTCGGAAGGGGCGAGAGCCGGGGGGCTTCCATCCGACGAGCTCCGCGGCTCTGTATTTACAATCACTTCGCTTGGCAAACTCGGGAGCCTCTTTGGGACTCCTATTTTGAACCCGCCCGAACTTGGGATCCTCGGCATTCATCGCGCGCGCGAGCGGCCGATCGTACGGGGTGGTTCCATCGCCGTTGGGCGCATCGCAAACCTCTCTCTTAGCTTCGATCATCAATGGATTGACGGCGCCTATGCCGCCCGGTTTCTTTGCGCGATCATTGAGAGAATCGAGCGTCCGGCGCTGCTTCTTGCGGAATGAGAAGGAAAGCGCAGTCTGCGTGAAGGACCCCTCTCGAATGGGCGGATGGGAGACTGCGCGTCGCAAGACTGCGAGGCGCTCGCGCGCTCGAGAGGGCGCGAGCGCCGCAGCAGAGAGCTCACACGTGCCGTGTTCGCGCTCCACAAAAACATCGGCCCGAACGTTGACCTGCCTCTTCCCCGCCCCGACGCGCTTGCCAATGGCGAGGAGCCGTTCCTTGAGGCTTGTGGGGCGAAGCGAGTTCGATTTGAACCCGACCGTGATCGAATCGCCCTGCGCCAAACCGCTCGAAATCGAGGAGCTCGACCCCCAGCGCCACCGATGAGGGCTTCACTCGAAGAATCGATTCTGCGAGCGCGCGTGAGGGAGCTTCTTCGCTCATTCCAAGAGGTCGATCGAAGCATCCGGTGGGTGGGAGCCGAGGAGAAAGCCTTCTTCGATGAGTGTTGCGAGGAAAGTCGAGAGCCACTCAAGGTAAGGAGCGTCGATCGCGAAGCCTTCTCGTGTGCTGAGCTCGGCAATCGTTTCTTTGAGGCTCTTCGTCGAGCTCGTGAGCGCGCTGAGGAGTCGAGCCCCGCGCTCCCGGAGTCGAAGTGTTTTGAGCCTCTCTTCTGCGTCTCGATATAGGAGGATGCGGCTGGGATCGAGCACTCGCTCTTCGCCTTCGAAATCGACGCGATGCTCGGCGAAAAAAAGCGCGAAAGGACGCCTAAAGAGGGGCCGCCTCTCGAAATCGAGCGCCGCGGGCTGAAGCGTTCTCGGGGCCT
>JAAZAH010000418.1 GCA_012514415.1 Sandaracinaceae bacterium | reverse complement strand
CTCGAATTCGAGCGCGTCACCGAGACCGAGCGCGAGCGCGGGATCATCTTCGACGAGGAGGACGCAGGCTTCGTTCATGCGCTCGCTCATGAGGCAGAGTTTCCCTGAATGGCAGATTCCGTCAACCCCTCGAGGGCTTCGTCCGAAAGTGAGAAGCCGACGCGGGCGCCGCCTTCTTCGGTGCGCCCAGCGAAGACATATCCGCCATGGGCCGAGGCGATGTACTTTACGAGCGACAGTCCGATGCCCGAGCCGCGCACCTCATTCTTTTTTCCCGCTCGATAGAAGCGATCGAAGATCCTCCGCTCGGCTTCGGCCGGGATGCCGGGTCCGCCGTCTTCAACGCTTAGCTCGATATAGCCGGGGATGCGTCGCGCGCGAAGACGGATGGGCGTCTCTTCTCCATATTTCAGCGCGTTGTCGAGGAGGTTGAAGATGGCGAGGAGGATGCCTTGTTCGTCGATCCTTGCCTCGAGGATGCTCTTTTCGATCTCCATCGAGACGGGGATCCCGAGCGGCTCGGCGCGATGCCGGAACGTCTCGACGGCTCGCTCGAGAAGGAGTGAGAGGTTCGCTTCACGCCGCTCGTATCGCTGATTTCCTCGTTCGATCGCTGCAAAATCGAGGACATTGTCGATGAGCCCGGAGAGACGCTCGCTCTCCCGCATCATCATCTCGAGGTAGCGCTCTTGTTTCTCAACGCTCTTCACGCGGCCGGTGGCGAGCATCTCAGTGAACATGCGGATCACCGATAGGGGTGTTTTCAGCTCGTGTGAGACATTCGCGATGAACTCGCTCTTGAGCGCGTTGAGCTTCCGCTCCTTGAGTGCGGCATAGAGGAGGAAACTCACCCCTGACAGTAAGATGATGAGTGAGCCCAAGATGAGCTCCGCATCTTTGAATTGACGCGTCCGGGCGCGCTCGGCGAGTTCTGGCGCTTGTTTGGGAGCGACCTGGAGGCGCCAGCCATAAAGGGTCGAGGGGAAACGAAGGCCGACCAGATAATCCCCCGCTCGCGCAAGGCTCGGACCGAAGATGCGCCGGTTCGATTCGTCGACGACATTGAACTGCTGCTGCGCCTCTTCGGAGGTGAAGAGATGAGGGAATTCATTTCGGACGATGTATCCGGTGTCGTGGTGGATGACGACGAAGAATCGCTCGCCTTCATGCTCCATCCCGAGCGCGCTGAGGAGGTAACTCCCACCGCCATGGGCAAGGTGTAGATGCCGGAGCTCCTCAAAGGGAGGGCGCGTGAGATCGAGCGCGGGCAAAAGGACGTTCTGAAAGACGTCTAGAAATTGCTGGCTATCGCTTCGGCTCGCCCGGACGGATTCTCCGATCAGGTTGCGTGCTTCATCGACGATGAGAAGCGCGCGGACGCTCGGCGAGATCTGATGTGCAACGAGCCTCCACGCTTCGGGGATCTCTTCGGGCTGGCGTCCCCGAGCAAAATCGAAGACGCGATGATCCGCCGAGATGATCATCTGCTCGATCGACTCGACCTTTTCGCGGACGAGTAAGAGCGTCGACTCGACGATGGCTTCCTCTTCGAGGCTCGAGAGCCTCGCTGCCGCTCCCCAAAGATAGTAGCCGAGGATCGACGTCGCACCGATGAGGACCGGGAGCGTGACGATGGCGATGAGCCTTCGTTTTCCTGCGGAAGACGACATCGTACGGAAGCGGGGCCTTGCCTATTCGCGCTCAGCGCGGAGTGGACGCATCATCAGGCTGTCGAGCACATCGTCGGTGGATTTATCGTGATAGAGCATCATGTAGACCTCACGCGTGATCGGTAGATCCACGTCCTCCCGGAGCGCGAGCTCGTAGGCGCTCTTTGAGGTGCGCACGCCTTCGGCCACCATATTCATCCCTTCGAGAATCTCGGAGAGCTTCTTTCCCTGACCGAGCTGCATCCCAACTTGGCGGTTTCGGGAGAGATCACCCGTGCATGTGAGGACGAGATCACCCATGCCCGCAAGACCCGAGAGCGTGAGCGGATGCCCGCCGCGGGCCACGGCGAGGCGCGTGATCTCGGCGAGGCCTCGCGTGATCAGCCCGGCTCGTGTGTTGTGGCCGAGGCCCATGCCATCGGCGACGCCGGCGGCAATGGCGATCACATTCTTCAGCGCCCCACCGAGCTCGACGCCGATCACATCGTCGGTGCGATAGACGCGGAAGCGATCGGTCCAAAGCGTGTTCTGTACGTATTTGGCCGTATTTTCATCCTCGCTCGCGACGCATACCGCCGTGGGAATGCGTTCGGCCACCTCTTTCGCGAAGCTCGGACCGCCCAAAAACGCGAGGGATGCGTGGCGCTCTTTCGGAAGCTCGTCTTGAAAGATCTCGGAGACGAGTTTGAGCGACCCCTGTTCGATGCCCTTGGTCGCGCTCACGATGGGGATGCCCGGTGGGATGAACGGTGTCGCCGCGCGGAGCGTCTCACGGAGTCCGACGGTGGGTACAACGACGATGAGCATCTCGGCGTCTTTTAGTGCGCTCTCGAGATCGTGCGTTGCGCGGAGATTGGGCGGGAGCTTGGCGCCGGGCAGGTACTCCCGGTTCTCGCGCGACTTTTCGATGCTCTCGGCGAGCTCCTGTCGGCGCGCCCAGAGCGTGGTGTCGATGCCTTTGTCTGCGACGAGTTTGGCGAGGGCCGTTCCCCAGCTCCCCGCGCCGAGGACGGCGATCTTCTTCGGGCTCATCGGGCGATCATAGCAGCGTCTCACACAGGACTCGACTCAAACTGCGCCTTCTTTTCACCTTTTCCGCGGCGACGATGATTCCCAAAGCGACGCGATTCGGTTAGCTTCCGCGTGAATTCAACCGTGCCCTCGCGGGCGGTGTTCCAAAGGGTGATCGATGAAGGTTTCGATTGAGCGGTG
>JAAZAH010000417.1 GCA_012514415.1 Sandaracinaceae bacterium | reverse complement strand
CTCAATCCTTGGAGCATCCGCGCCTTCAATGAGCTCAAATACCGGAGCCAATTGCGACGCCTCGATTCACGCATCGTCACGCTCGAAGAGTTTTTCTATCCCCTCGACGCGATTCATGAATGGAATCGTATGTACGGCCGCCGAGGCTTCACTCAATATCAATGCGTGCTCCCGCGTGGAGCATCGACGCGCCGCGTTCTCGAAGCCCTCGCGGGGCGCGCCGCCGCCTCTTTTTTATGCGTCATCAAGGATTTCGATCGCGAAGGTCGCGGTCTTCTTTCTTTTCCGATGCCGGGGATCACCCTTGCCATTGATCTCCCGCGCACACGCGAGGTTCGCGCGATCGTGCGGATGCTGAACGCGATCGTCATCGAAGAAGGCGGCCGCGTTTACCTCGCCAAGGACCGTTACACGACGCGGGAGGAATACCGCGCGATGGACCCTCGGCTCGAGGCGTTCGAAGATTTTCGCAAGCGATGGGACCCCAATCGGGTGTTCAAGAGCGCTCTGAGCGTGCGACTCTTCGGGGATGAGCCAGAGAGCGAAAGAAGCCGGGAAGTGGAGCGCGAACCATGACTGAAAAAATCATCCTCCTCGGCGGAACGAGCGGCATCGGGCGCGCAATCGCTCGGATCTACGCCGTCCGGGGCGCTTCGATCGCACTCCTTGGACGCAACCCCTTGGAGCTCTCACGCTCGGTCGCCGATCTCGAGATCCGCGGCGCCGGGAAAGTCATCGCCTCGCGCTGTGATCTCGGAGATCCCACGAGCTTTGATCGCGCGCTCGATGAAGCGTTCGAGGCGCTCGTCCGGGTCGATCACGTCATCGTCACGGCGGCCGCGTTCGGTACACAAGAAGAACTCGAGCGGGACCGGGTGCAACTCGAGAGACTCCTCGATCTCAACTTCACAAAGACCATTCTCTTCATCGAGGCCGTGAAGGAGCGACTTCTCTCCCAAGGCGGCGGAACGCTCTGCGTCCTCAGCTCGGTCGCGGGTGAGCGCGGGCGAAAACCTGTGGCGTTCTACGGCGCCGCGAAGGCGGGGCTCAGCCATTACCTCGAGAGCCTCGACCATCAGCATGGTCTCTCTGGGCTACGCGTCATCACGGTCAAGCCCGGCTTCGTAAAAACGTCGATGACCGCCGAACTGAAGCCACCCCCCTTCGCGGGCGAACCCGATGAGGTCGCTTGGGATATCGTCCGCGGCATCGATAAGGGCCAGCCCGTCATCTTCACCCCTTGGCCTTGGCGTTATGTCATGGCGATCATCCGCCGCCTGCCTCGCTCGATCATGCGGCGCGTTGATTTTTGAGCGCACGCGGCCCTTCGCCGCTGCTGCGACGGCACTTTCCTCAATCGACCGGAGGTCCCTCGCTCTCGGCGTAGGCGCGGACCTTTTCGCGTCTCGCGAGGTAGAGCACGCCGAGATGAACGATGAGACTCATCATCGTCGAGAACATCCAAAAATCGCGAAGCTGCTTCATGAGGACGGGGTCGATCCCGCTCATCGGGAAAAGAAGACGATAGCGATCCCAGAGCTGACCACCGATGACGAGGCAGTTGGCTACGACGGCGTTGGTAATCCACCAAAGGGCGCTCTTGCGTCTCGCGATGAGGAGGAAGCTCCCGATGATGAGCATCGCGGAGGCGACGATATTGGCGAAGGCGATGGGACGACGCGCTTCGCTCTTCCATTGCGCGCGGAGAATTCGCTCCGCGTCTTCTCGATGCTCGGGAAGGGTCTTTTCAAGGCTCGTGAGCACGGTGTCGATGCCCGGCGGGTCGGCCGAGCGAATGAATTGCGACTGGCCTTGCAGAATCCCGAAGAATCCGAGCAACGTAAGCAGGATGGATGTGGAGAGCGCGGCGCGCGCTTGTTGTCGAGTCGGGCCCACGACTTCGACTCTAGCAGGCTGAGGCGGGGCTTCCACTCGGGTGCAAGCCCCGGGGCGCGTCGGGAGCCCTTTGGGTATCTGCCGTGATAAGCTGAGAACGATGCACGTCCCGCGAATCTCGCTTTCGAGGATTTGGAGCCTCGCGTTCCCTCGCTCTTCATTGGGGGACTCGCGTGGACTCTGGCGGGCTGTCATGAGGACCACGCTCCCGGCGGGGGACGTAAAGACGATTCGTGGCTCCCCGGGGAAGCCTGCCTCCGCGGCGCCAAGGAGCCGGGCTGCACAGAGCTCGACGAGGAGATCCTTTTGGATTCACGCGATCCGACGCAGATCGTCGGTAGTGGCACGTCCGAGAGCTGTACGAGCGAGGTGGTCGTGAGCGCCATCGCCGAGGGTGGCATCATCCACTTCGATTGCGGCTCCGAGCCCCACACCATCGTGCTTAAAGAGACCGCAAAGATCATGAACGACTCGACCGAGGAAATCGTCATCGACGGAGGCGGTCTCATCACGCTGAGCGGTGGGGGCGAGCGGCGCATCCTCTACATGAATACATGTGATCCCGCCCTCGTCTGGACGACGCCGCATTGCGACAACCAAGATCATCCTCGACTCACGCTCCAAAACCTACGTTTCGTCGATGGGGATTCGACGGGTTCGCTCGAAGAAGGCGGGGGAGGCGGGGCGGTTTTCGTTCGCGGTGGGCGACTCAAAATCGTCAACTCAGTCTTCGAGCGCAATCGCTGCGAAGAGCTCGGGCCTGATCTGGGCGGTGGCGCTCTTCGAGTGCTCAGCCAGCACGAAGGGCGTCCGGTCTATATCGCGGGAAGCCGGTTTGGTGCCGAAGGCGATGCCGGAAACCGCTGCTCGAACGGCGGCGCAATCAGCAGCATCGGCGTCTCCTTCATCATCACGCGGAGTGAATTTCTTAGCAACCGCGCCATCGGTTACGGGGCAAACCCCGCGCGGCAAGGGACGCCAGGCGGAGGAAGCGGCGGCGCGCTCTATCTCGACGGGAACGATTTTTCGCTCTCGCTCTCGCGCGTTCGTATCGAAGCGAATCACGCGCGCGAAGGAGGCGGGGCCATCTTCTTTGTCCGCAACGATCGCTCGGGCTCGCTCCGCATCGAACACTCGGAGCTCATCGACAATCGGAGTGAGGGGTTCGAGACGTCGGGCTATCCGGGCATCTTCATCCTCGCAGATGGCGATCCCGAGATCGTCGAGAGCGTGCTTCGGTGATCTCAGAGAGCGCTTTTCTTCATCGCGAAAAGGCTCCATGCTCGCCTCATGCGAGATGATGCGATCGCCCAACGAACCGAGCCGGAAGAGCCGCCTGGGTTTTCACGCGATCGGCTAAGCTGGCTGATCGGCCTTCGCTGGATGGCGATGAGCGGCGTCCTTGCCGTCTTCGTCGCGACGGCCACGGGGCTCATTCATGGACCCTCTCTCGGCGTCCTCGGCCTCGTTCTCTTCATCGGCGTCTTCGCGAATATCCTCTTTCAGCGCGCTCTCCCAAAAAAGACGGGCCCGAGCTTTCGTGCGCCGCTCGCCCATGCCGCGCTCGATCTCTCGCTCCTGACGATGGTGCTTTGGGGAACCGGCTGGGTGATGGCGCCCTTCCTCGGCTTTTATCTTTTTCACGTCGTGCTGATGGCTACCCTCGGCGGCCCACGTGCCACCGTCATCACGGCTGTGATGACGCTCGCGTTCGCTACGCTCCTCAGCTTGCTCTATCAATCGGAGTCTCTCCGCGTGGCGGTCTGGGAGCCCGAGCCACGTCTCGCACTTGCATCGGAGCTCCTCGGCTTTGTGGTGCTTCTTGGGGGCGTGACCTATCTGGTGGCTCACGCGGCGGCCGAGCTAAGAGCCCAAGAGCGCGCGCTCTCGAGAGCCAAGGAGCGGGCCGCCCGCGAGGAAAGAAAACTTCTCCTCGCCGAGCGTCTTGCGAGCTTGGGCCGCGTCTCCCAAGGGGTCGCGCACGAGCTCAACACGCCGCTCGCCACGATACGCACCCTCGCGACCGACATGCGCGAAACCCTCTCGGCTCTTCGCGAGGCGCGAGAGAGCACTCAAAACCTCGACATGCTTCTCGACGATCTCGATGAAAGTGCCGTGCTGATTCGGGATGAAACCACACGCATGGGTAAGGTCACCCAATCGCTTCTCAAAGGCGGCGATCTCGTCGAGATCCAAATCCGCGAAGGGGTCGTGCTCTACGATGTGGCCGAGCGCGCCCGCTCACTCGTCATCGCGGGGAGACGAAGCAAAGTGCATATCGAGCTCGATCGGAGCCTCCTCGGACATCGGCTTGAGACCGACGCCGATCGTCTGCTCCAAATCCTCGTCAACCTTGCACAGAACGCCGTCGATGCGGTACGCGAAGGCGGGAGCCGCGTGACCCTCCGGGCGGAAGCGATCGATGGGAGCATCGCCATCGTGGTGGAAGACGACGGCCCCGGGCTGAGCGACGAGATGCGCGCGCGCCTTTTTGAGCCTTTCGCAACGACGAAACCTGTGGGCGAGGGGACGGGGCTCGGGCTTTACACAAGTCACCTCCTCGCCGAAACGCTTGGCGGGAGCCTTGAGCTCGAGCCGCGCGAGCCACGCGGTGTGCGGGCCGAACTGCGCCTGCCGCGAAGGGCGCCAGCCGAGCCCGATGCTTTGGCGGCGAAGCTTCTGAGCTAGACATGCCGAGCTGCGCGTCGAGGAGCCGCGAACGCCTGCCGCTTGCTCCCTCGGTCGGGGCCCCCTTCTCAGTTCGCACATCCCTGGTTGAGCGCTACGATGGATTCATGAAGCGCGAGATCTACCTCGATCACCATGCAACGACGCCGGTCGATCCACGCGTCGCGGAGAAGATGCGTCCGGCCCTGTTCGAGCTCGCGGCCAATGCATCGAACCCTCTTCACGCGCCCGGAAGGCGAGCAGCCGCGTCGATCGAAGATGCCCGCGGGGAAATCGCACGACTCGTGGACGCCTCATCGCGTGACGTGATCTTTACGAGCGGCGCGACAGAAGCCGATAATCTCGCCTTATTCGGACTGCTGCGTGGTCGCGGCGGGCACGTGATCACCCACAATATGGAGCACGACGCCGTCTTCGAGACGCTTCGAGCGCTCGAAAAAGACGGGGAAATCGAACTCACGGTCCTCGAAGCCGGGCCGAGCGCGCTTGTCGAGCCCGCCGCGATCGAAGGAGCGCTTCGCCCCAACACTCGCCTCGTCTCCATCATGAGCGTTGCGAATGAAACGGGCGCGATCCAGCCAATCCAGGCGATAGGCGAGCTCCTCGTCGAGCACGACCTCTTCTTTCATGTCGATGCGGCACAGGGAACGGGCCTCGTCCCTCTATCGATGCGTGAGGCGCATATCGATTTGCTCAGCCTCTCTTCGCATAAAATCTACGGGCCGATGGGTGTGGGCGCGCTCGTGGCCAATACGCGGGCGCGTGCGGAGCTTCGGCCCATCCTCTTCGGAGGCGGGCAGGAAGGCGGGCTTCGTTCGGGGAGCTCTCCCCACGCGCTCATCTTGGGGTTTGGCGAGGCAGCGCGGCTGATGCGACTTGAAGGCGCAGAAGAGGCCAAACGCCTCCGTGGCCTTCGTGCGGTGCTCCTCGATCGCCTGACCGAAGCGCTTGCTCCCATGGCTCGGCCAGAGCTTCTCGGCCCGGCGCTTGAGACGCGTCATCCGGGGAATCTTTTATTGCGCATCCCGGGCGTCCACGGCGCAACTCTCGTGAGCGCGCTGTCCCCCGATCTCATCGCCTCGACGGGTGCTTCTTGCGCCACGGGTAAGAGCGAGCGGCGCATCGGAAGAGCGCTCGGGCTTGACGAGGCCGCATCCAAAGAGGTTCTCCGACTCGGCATCGGTCGCTTCAATACCGAGGAGGAGATGCGTCGCGCCGCAGAACGAATCCGCGACGCTGCGACGGCCCTCCGCGCTGGCCAAAAATGACTGAAGATTGGCCGAGCTCGACGGGTAAGGGGAGGCGTGGCTCCGTCAAGTTGAAGCGCCATGACCTTACGCCAAGTGCTTTCAAATCTCCGCTGGACGCGCCGAGGAGCGGTAGTCCGGGCGTCTGAAACCCTCAACCTGAGCCGATTGCTCGGCGTTTTCTGCGTCGCCGCCCTCGGCGCCTGCGCGGCGACCGGCGTAGCAGATTTTCCCTTCGACGAGGTCGGCGATGTGGACGCGACGACTCCGGAGGAGCCGGACGAAGAATCCACGGACGAACTTCGCGGTGGCGCTGACGAGGAGGATCAAGGCGACGACGAGAACATCCCGCCGGGTGGTGAAGGCGACGTCCAAGACAATGACGCCGGCGATGGCGACGATCAGGACGAGGGGGAGGAGCCCACAGATGATGAGCCTCCACCGGGCCATCCCGAGGAGAGCGATCCGGAGGACGATGAGGACTCGGATGACGGACTTCCCGGACTGGCTCCACCCGATTGGTACGAGCCCCAGCCTCCCATCGTTCCGAGCGCTTACGATGTTTGGAGCTTTCATCCCGTGGACGGGATGCGCTGCGCGAATGGTCAGCAGAGCGGCTTCTTCTCCAACTTTTCAGCGACGAGCGACGATGTCCTTATCTTCTTTTTGGGCGGCGGGATCTGCTATGACGAGGTCAGCTGTCTCACCGACCTCAATATGGTCCTCAACGGCCTCGGCCCCGATCCGCTTGCGTGGTGGATGTCGCACGGCGAGCGCCATGGCGGCATCTTCAATCGCGCGAACCCCGAGAATCCCTTCAAAGGCGCGAGCTATATCGTCCTTCCGCATTGCACCGTCGATTTCCACGTCGGACATAAGAGCTCGTCCTATCTGACGACGGGGCCAATCGAACAATACGGCTATCGGAACGTCCAGCTCGCAATGAACCATATCGTCCCGACCTTCGCGGCGAATCCGGATCGGTCGATCACCGTCGCGGGCTTCAGCGCCGGAGGCGTGGGCGCGATGGGGAACTACCACCAAATCGCCCGCGCCTTCGAATGGCACGGTCATCTTCCGCCCTTTTTGATCAACGACGGGGGGCCTGTACAGCGCCGCCCCTTCTTCTCGGTCAATAGCCACAACGCGATCCGCCATGGATGGAATCTTCCAGAGACGATCGAGGCGTGGTGCACGACTTGCGCGGAGCACGGTTATCATGAGGTCCTCGCCGAAATTCACCGTCTCCACCCCGGTGCGCGCACCTCACAAATCTGCTCTTACAGCGATACCGTCGTCATGGCGCTCTATACGCTCTTCGATGCCATCGGGAACGCTCCACATTTCGTCGAGTTCATTCCCCATTTTCCGTTCACCTTCACGAGCATGCGCCAAGGGCTCCGCGATTTGGCCGCATGGGGTGACGAATTGGTGAATGCGGGCGGAGGAATGCATCGCTCCCTTCTATATTACGGCGAGCGTCACGGCGCGCTCACGGCGGGACAAATCACCTCGGGCCCAAATGGAGATACGCCGTGGATCCACGAGTTTTTGATTGCGCAGCTGAACCGGAGCGATCCTTTCTGGCATTCCTCTATCGCGCCCTGAGGAGGCCCCCCCGAGGAGGGCCCCTAAGGACGCGCCCTGAGGACGCCCACTAGCCTGGGGAGACCCCTTAAGGAGCATGTAAGGCGCTGTCGTACTCCACGCTTCGAGGCGAGTCTTCGAGGGGCAGAGACTGGCCAACCGGGGATTTGAGCGTTATTTCTAAGGCAAGGCCTATGACAGACACGCTCAGAGAGATTGAAATCGATACGAATCCCCGGATTCAGATGACGCCGGACGCCATTCGGCATGCCAAGCGTACGCTGAGCGAGGCCGGTGAGGAGTCCATCGGGCTTCGAATCGGCGTCAAAGGCAGCGGATG
>JAAZAH010000416.1 GCA_012514415.1 Sandaracinaceae bacterium | reverse complement strand
AGTGGGCGTTCAAGCGGCATCAGAATCAATGGAGCTGGTATCTTCGTCCGCTCTTCCTCATCCCCGCCTGCTATTTCGCCTATCGAAGAAGCCTTATGGGGATCGCAGCGACCGTTTTCTTCCTCTTGACGAGCATGTTCTGGTTTCCGGAGCCGGAATCGGTCGACGAAAACGTGCGCGAATTCCTCGCGATGGAGATGGATTACCTCCGCTCGCCGTGGGACCTTGGAAAGATCGTCTTCACGCTCCTCGTCCCCATCTCGCTCGGCGCGCTCTTCGCTGCGTTTTGGAAGCGGAGCCTTCGAACGGGGCTCCTCGTTCTCGCGCTCATCGCCTTCGCGAAGATGAGTTGGGGCGTGCTTTATGGCGGCGAAGCGGGCGCCTCCATTTTCGCTCCTGCACTCCTCGGCCTCCTCTTGACGAGCGCCGCACTCTATCTCGGCCTCAGGCGCGCGCGCGCGAGGCGAGAACAAAGCGAGCGAGGAGCGCTGACAGCTGAAGGTCTAGGACCAGGGCGCGCCGCTCGGCGCGCCGAGCGGCAGCATGCCCCTACCTAAAAACGGGCTCGAAAACACCCAGACCGAAATGGCAGGCGTAGCCGAGCGCGATCGGCCCTCGCACGGGTTCGCGAAAGCGGAGCTCGAGACTGAGCGCAGGCTTTCGGATGGTCGCGCCCTCCTTTTCACGCTCCCTCCGAAAATGCCGAAAGCGCGGCGTGAGACGCATCGATCGATCGTATTCGTCGATTCCGATGTATTCGCCGCCATCGAGCTCGATGAGGATCGATTCAAGCCCCTCGATGCCCCGCTCTTTGAGCTCGGCCTCGATTTGCCCGCGAAGCGAGTTCTTGCCTTGAGGACGCAAAAAGCGCGGCGGAACGAAGGGAGTACGGCTTCTCCAGCGTGTGGCTTGCCCCACATCGGGCACGAGCTCTTCGAAGTCCTTGCGCTGGCCGAGCCCTGCGAGGGTGATGTAGAGATCGGGCATATCTTTCGCGTAAGTCTTTCGAATCAGGCCGAGCGCCCGCCTCGCATTGGCATCAAAGCCCATGCGTGCGTAGACGAGCAAATGATCGATGCGATCCTTTCTTCGCCCGAGCGCAAGAGGGATCATGAACGCGTGTCGGTGCCCCGTCATCGGCTCTCCATCGATCTTCCCGCTGAGCGCTGGACTGCCCGCGCCCTTTTTTTCGGGATCGGAGAGCGAGACCAAGCTGCGGTGAATGAGCTCCATCCGGCGGAGCGCATCCCGCATCGGCGGGTAGAGATCGCTTCTGATGGCATCGGCCGAGAGCGCGAAGAGCGCGGTGTCGATGTTGTGAACTGGCCCAGGGACACCGCGCCCTCCAACCTCGACACGGGGCCGAGCATCTTCTGGGGCGCGATACATCATCCAGACGCTCCCCGGGGGCGCATTCCAGCCGAGCTCCTGAAGCGTCGCCGTATCCCAAGTGAGCGCTTCGAGCCAAGAGGCAGGATACCGCGCCTCGACGCTCGTGATGTCCTTCTTCGAAAGCTTGCTCGGAGGCTTCTTTCCCTTTGCTTCTGCGGCGGCGATCTTTTCACTTAAGAGGCGATCGAGCTGAGCCTCGATCTCGAGTGCTCGCCACTGCTCAAATCGCGAGGGCGGTTCCGGTGCGAGGAGTTCGATCCGATCGAGGTTCGAAAAATACTCCTCCTCGTCAAGGGGGCAGCATTCAAAGGCGTCTCGGCTAGGAACTTCTTCTTCTTCGACGAGCCTCCCCATGACCCACGACTCCGCTCTTCCAAGATAGGGGAGATGCGCGATGAGCTCGCCCGCAAGCGATCGCTCTTCCTCATCGAACTCCCCTTCGTAGAGCACATGAAGAGGTGCGTCTCCGACATAGGCGAAGGCGTCGATCACCTTCGTCGTCTTTTCCCCAATCGGCATATAGTGTCGGCTATGCCCGAGTGCGGTTGGGGGAAGAGCGTAACGCGGGGGGCGCTCCGCCATCTTAGAGAAGAGCCGTTGTGCGCTCTCTGGCGGATGCTCCCAGCCGAGTCGCGTAAAGCCGACCGCGAGGAGCGCTCGCGTCAGCCTCCATGGGCTCGGAGGCCACTCGATTTGCCCCTCGTTGACATGCGTCGACCAAGGCGTCGCGTGATAGCGCCTCGCAGGAAAACGCAGCTCAAAACAGAGCATCAGCTCAACCCTTCGCCGATTGATACTTCACTCGAGTCACCCCGCGATCGCCCTTGAACAGTGGCGCACAAGCCTCGATGAGCGAGGGGATCGCGCTCTGAACGCTTGCGAACGAGGGGAGGGTATAGCCCTCAGGCCGCCGAATCATCGGCACCGAGGCGAGCTCGAGATCGCACGCCGTGCGAAGACGCATCGGGCGCTCAAGAAAGCCCGTGATCTTATAAAGCCCGAGCGCGACGAGCAGTTGCGTGGCCTCCGGAGGCAGACCAAAGGCGCGGATCTCGGCGAGGTCGAGGCTGAAATACGCGACGATCTTCCGCGCCGTATACTCGTCGCGCTGAAAGGGCACGTTGCCGAAGCCCTTCTTCGTATCGCCGCTCGGGTTGACATGATCGTTTTTCACACCGCCCGATGCGGCGACCTGCGCGTCGATCGCCTCGATGAAAGCGGAGAGGGCGCGCTCGATCCGGAGACGACCTCCTGCGAGCTCCTTCTTCGCGAGGAAGAGGCCGTGGATGAGGCTGTTGGCGTCATAAGAAAAAACGATGGAGGCGAGCTGCCGCCGGTCGATGTTCCCCTCCTCCATGCCTTTGGTCTCTTCCTTCAGCGCTTCGAGGAAGGATTTATCCTTCCCTTCGAGGATATAAGGCGAGTTCAACCGATGCGCCTCGGTGATCGAGCTCGTGAGGTAGCTCCCATCGTCGCGCTCGACGCGAACGTAGCTGAGCCCCTGGAGCTCGCGCACGAGGTCTTGTGCCGCGCCGTCCCACGCGATCGCCTCAAGGCGGTTCGCCATGCTCTGCGCGCTCTCAACGAGCAGGCGCCTACCATCGGGCGCGTCAAAGACAGCGGCGCCGAGATCGGGGAAGCCTGTCGGCTGAAAGCGTGCGCCCTGCACAGGCTGAAGCTCGGCTTCGATAAGGAGCCGGTGTTGGTTCGGATCGAGGAGAGCGTCGAGTTCGAGGGTCATGATGGTTGGCTTTCTTCGATGGATGCGATTTCGTTTCTACTGATGAGCTGGAAAAGACGCGCGTGATCGCGCGCTGAAACGGGGATGGCGACAGAGGCCGCGAGCCGCCGCGCATAGCGCTCGCTTCCGCTTAAGCTCCGGAGTTTCGAGCGGATGCCGCGCGAGCTGAGATAACGCTGGAGAGCCGCCGAGGCGTCCGTGATCTGTCCGCTCGAAAGGAGCCTGAGCGGAAGGTTCGACGCGTGCTGCTGTGGGAAGTCTCCGTACGCGCAGGGGTAGCAAAGGCGAACCATGGCGTGGGCAGCAAGCGGAGTATGCTCGCCCGGACGCCGGTTGACGGCCCGGGCGGTCTCATCGTCGACGTCGTCCGTCAGCGTCATGAGTCCGCGAGCGAGGCGGAGGATCCGCTCATCGTTCACCCGCCCCTCAAGAAATGCCGCGATGTCTCCGAGCCGCGCGGGGAAAGGACTCATCAAGGGGAAAATCCCGCCCTCACTCTCGAGCGCGCGGCGCGTGGCGACGGCGGCGAGATCGCTTGGAAGATCCCGATGCCCCCAGACGACAGCGGAGTCGCGCGCCAGTCCGTCGGCCGATCGTGCCACATCGCGGTAGCGTGTTTTCGCTTCGAGCGGGATCGCATGACGGCGGATGGGACCGAGGCGTCGATCCGACGCCGTCGCGATGGCAAGGGCGAGCCGGACCTCGGTGCTCCCATCATCGATCGCGTGAAACCAGCCGAAGCTGAGTCGCGGGAGCCCCCGAAGGAAGGCATCGGCAACGAGACTCGGGCGGGTATTGAGCGCGTGCTCCGAGTCTCCGAGTGCCATCACAAGCGTCTGCCATCGTGCTGAATCGGTGGGGCTTTCTGCGCATGAAAGTGCCGCAGTGTCGAGCGCACGTGAGATGCTTCTCACGCTCGCCGTCGACGCTGCGGCCGTCGGTGCTGCGGCCCGCCTCCAACGACTCAGATAGTCGTCGACCTCGTCAAGAAGCCTCACCTCCGGATGGTGTCTGACCGCGAAAACCCCAAGCGGCACGGCGAGATTTGAGAGCCCGTTGCGAACGAGATAGCCGTATCGGACGAACGCTTCGAGGCCGCGTGCGACGCCGAGCGTGCCCAGCGCCTTCGCCGCATCGAGCGCTCCCTCGGCGCGCTTTTGTGGCGAGCGAAGCCGTGCCTCAGCGAAAAGCTGTGAGACCTCCGCGAAGCTCGCCGGCTTCGACCATAGTGGAAGCCATTGCTCTCCCCGCGCGGCATCTTCTTCATCGGCCGCGGTCCCAAAGCCTCGAGCGCTAGAGCGAAGGGCGAAGGGCGCGGCGAGCTGGATCCTCTGGTTGCTTTCAAGCTTTCGGATCCCTGCCACACGAAGCACCATCGCCCCCTCGAGCATCAGAATGAAATCCCATGGGTTCCATTTGGGGGCGCCCGCAAAGCCCGGCCCTGAGTTCGGACCACCTGCGCCTCCGGGATTGAACTGCCCAACGGCGCCGCCCGCGAGGCCAGGCATCGGCTCCGCGAAGAGCGCGTTGGGCAGCTGCGCCTCCGCCTCGGCGCTCGGCGCGCCTGTCTCTGGATCGAAGAGCTGCACGAGGCGCTGCATATAGTTATTTGAGAAGTCTAGGCGCCCGTCGTTACCGCCGGTCCCGAGGAGGGCCGGATAGGCAGGCTGTCCCGCGTCGTCGAGCATCACGGCGGAGGCGAACCACTCCAGTTCGGGCTCCGCCCATTCGGCCAGGCACTCGGTGAGCATTTCGATCTTTTCATCACCCGCAGGACGGATCGCGCGGCCCCCGACCAGGTCTCGCGACCGCTCAATCGCTTTGCGGTATGGTTTGAAGCGCTCCGCCGGGCTGCTCGCGATCGCATTCATCGCCTGTGCGTTATCTTTCGGGTAAAACCCGCTGCCCCCATTCCACGGCGAGAGGATCGGCGTCGGCGCATAGCGGTGGAGGACGAACTCCATGAGCTCTTCGCGATCGAGCGAGGTGAGAAGGGCGAACCGTCCCCCGCGCCAAGCGCCGCGTACGCGTTCGTCAGCCTGCGTCGCAACGATGCGCAGGATCCCGAGCGCCTTCAGATAATGTGCGAGCGGCGTCGGCTTGCATCCATCGAGAGTGATGAGCTTCATCGTATCTTCCCTCATCGTGAGTTTTCGCCTCGCGTTTCTTGGGTCTTGCGCTTGGATGCCCGCCAATCCGCTGCGCGGAAAAGCGCCTCGAGGTAGGCGAGAGTGAAGGGGCCCATTTCCGCCAAAAGGTCGGCGACGCGATCGTTCCAAGCGCGACCGTAGCGCTCGCCGAGCCCGATCTCCGCAGGT
>JAAZAH010000415.1 GCA_012514415.1 Sandaracinaceae bacterium | reverse complement strand
CGGCCCCGCGCCCCTCGCATCCGTCGCGCATCTCTCGCGCGAGCGCGACGAGCTCCGACCAGCTTCGCCGGAAAGCTTCGCTCGTTGTCGGAATCGCTTCGCCCTCCGGAAGCGTTCGAATCGAAGCGGCCGTGAGGTAGCCGAGGTTTCCGCTTCCATCGCGCCGCACTTCAAAGAAGATAGGCGCGATCTCGGCCGCCTCGAGGGTTGCGAGCACGCGTGCAAGCACACCGAAAGAGGCGTTCGCGTGGACCCGAAGCACGGCGCCCTCTTTCTCGCGTTCGGCGAGGAGATATTCGCGCAGGACCGGGAGCTCCCCCCCACCCCGCAAGGCTCTCGGGAGCTGCCGTCCCTCGAGGTCATAAACGCGCGAGCCGCTCACCTCGATGCGGTTTTGAGAGATGCTGATGACATGCGCGTGTTCAGGCGGGCTCGCATCATTTCGCTCGGAGGCGACGAGATCCGAGATCGACACGCTCTCTTCGTCTTTGGCGGCGCCTTCGACTGCGACATCACGCGGATCGGATGTACAGCCAAACAGAGCGAAGAGGGTGATGGGGAGCGCCGAGACGATGAAAGCAGTTCGAAAAGACATCGCCCGCATACTTATCAAGGATTACCGGCGATTTGGTTCAAAAATTCCGGGGGGATCAGCGAGGTAAGATCGAGAGCGATCGCTGGTATCACAAGCGATTCAGCCTCTGGGATGAGTCGACCGGAAGAGGACGCCCCATTTCAAGATCGCGAGAGTTTTTGCCAAAAGGGGTTCAACTGGACCATTGCGCGGGATCGAGACAGGTGAATAATTTCGCGCAATCGGCGTTTTCGTTAAAAAATATCAACGCTTGTCGGTAACCGCCGTTTGGTCCGTGCGAAAGCGACCTTAAAGGGAAGCAGGCCATCTCGAGGAGATGGCCTGCGGCAGGGCAAAGTTGGATCGTTTCAAGCGGTAGGGCTCGATTTTAAGTCAACTAAGCGTCGAGCATAAGTAAGCGAAGCTTCGGTAAGCCAAGCGTAGGTGTCGGATCCCGTCTTCATGCCGGGCGGGCTGGGAACGTGACCCGAACACCGAATGAGTTGTGCAACGCTCGTGCCAAAGTTGACTCACATCGGCGCCGACCGGAAAAACGTACGGAATTTGCTCACTATTTTCGATCCTCCTCACCGGCCCGTCGCCCAAAGTTCTCATTAAGTGGGCGGCTATCGGCCGTCCACCGCGGGAGAAAGCGACATTCTTGTCATAGTCGCGATTTTTTTTTCCGGGCCCCTTTAGACCCCTGAAAGAGCACCGATGGGATCAGGGTCGGCACTGTTGTGTTTTTTGCGCAATACTGCTTTTTGGGGGTTTCATGGTCGTAAGGCTTGTTGTGTTCTTTGCCTGGTTGGTGCTCCTTGGCTGTGGAGATGACGCGGGGCCGGATCCCGCGCTGCCCGATGGAGAAAGTCAACACACACCACCGGAGGAAGCATTTGAGATCGAGGAGGTGGGACGCTTCGAGCGTGGCTGGGCCATGCGCTTTCTTCCCGACGGGCGAATCCTCGTCACTGAAAAATCGGGGGGCCTCAAACTCTACAATCTGAGCTCGAGGGCGAGCATCGTCATCTCCGGTCTCCCACCCGTCGTTGATGCCGGCCAAGGAGGTCTCGGCGATGTCGCTCCCCATCCCGACTTCGAATCGAATGGGCTCATCTACCTCAGCTATGTCGAGGCCGGATCGGGAGGAACGGGCGCTGTGGTCATCCGCGGCCGGCTTGAGCTCAGCTCGGGGAGCGGGAGCCTCACGGATATCGAGCGGATCTGGGAGCAGCGCCCGAAGGTAAGCGGCGACGGCCACTTCAGCCATCGGCTCGTCTTCGATTCGGAGCGGCGACTCTACATCAGCTCGGGAGATAGGCAGCGCTTCGAACCGGCCCAAGAGCGCAACGGCAACCTGGGTAAGATCATTCGCCTGAACGATGACGGAAGCATCCCGAGCGACAATCCGTTCTACGAAGAAGGCGGCATTGCGCGCGAGTTTTGGACACTGGGTCACCGAAATCCCCTCGGCCTCGCGTTCGATGCGCGTGGACGACTTCTATCGAGCGAGATGGGTCCACGCGGCGGCGACGAGCTGAACCTCATTCTAAGAGGCGAAAATTACGGATGGCCGCGCGTATCCGAAGGCGACCATTACGATGGGCGATCGATCCCTGCGCATTCGACCGCGCCCGAGTTTCGCGCCCCGATGGTGAGCTGGAATCCCGCGATCTCGCCATCCAGCCTCGAGATCTATTCGGGCATGCTCCGCGAAGAGTATCGCGGCAATGCGTTCCTCGGCGGACTCTCATCGCAAGCGCTCATCCGCGTTATCATCTCAGGAGATGAAGCGAAAGAGGTCGAGCGCTATCCGATGGGCACGCGCATCCGCGAGGTGCGTGAGGGGCCCGATGGCGCGCTCTATCTCCTTGAGGACGGCGGGACTGGGCGCCTCTTGAGACTCCGCCCTCGGCCTCGCAGTTGACGATCTGGGATGGAAGGCGGTGGGACGTCGAACGGAGGCTCGCTACGCGTGAAATCTCCAAGCCGCGCTCATCGCCTTCGCGGTGGGGGAATGTAGCGGGGAAAGGATGCGAAAAGCAGTACGACGCAGATGCCGCGCTCGCCTCGCGCGACGCCGACTCCAAGATCGGTAAAGCGAGCGTCCTCTATCGTCGCAAGGTGGGAAGGGCTCTCAAGAAGGGCGCGTAGGGCCGCATCGCGCGTACTTCCCTTCGCCAGCGCCTCACCCACGACGCGAGCGACGATGCCGCGGCCGCGGAGGCGCTCTTCGGGATCGCCGCTCTCGCTTCGATGCGCAAGTCGCCCGCTGACACAGGTGGTTTGCGCGTGCTCCTTTGCTTCTCGATCGAGGATGCCGCTATCGCGAAGCGGCGCGAGGCGCCTCTGGTTTCGTATCCGGTGGACAAGCGCTCGAGGCTCTTCCCCCGCATAGAGCCGAGGGCGCGCGCGCGCGATGCCCGGCAGGCGTGCGATGGGTCGCGGCCCATCCGGATCGTCGACGAGGAGCTGGAGCTCGGGCAGGGGCGCGCGTAAGCCGAGATCTCGAAGAGAAACGCCCTCGGCGAGATCGCCTCGCGAGAGGTTCTCCCAGACGAGATCGCCCTCCGCCGTCCGCGCAACGAGGGTGGCGCGTGGATATTCAGGGCCGAGAGAGGCGTGGAGCTTTCCATCGCGCACGGCGAGGTCGACCCCGCGTCCGCTGATGACGAGCGCAAAGGTGCCCTCGCCGTCGGCCCGTCCGCAGCGGATCTCGCCACCCCGCCGAGCGCGCTGGTCTCTTTCGAAACCGAGGAGCCTCTCTTCAGAGCGGCTTACGAGCGCGCTCGCTTCGATCGCGGTGGATCCGCTCGCGCGGAGCGCTGCATCGAGGGCTTCGGGGCTCGTTTCGACCTCTCCAAGGAGGAGCCGGATCGCGATGCCCTCGAGATGTTCGTCTCGGGGACAAGCCTCCGCCGGCCTTCCGATCGAGATGAGCGCAACAATGGCGGAGAGGAGTCGAAGCGAGCGGGACACCGCGCAAGGATGGCCGATCGCAGCGCACGCCGGAAATTTCCGGCGCTTTTAGCTTCGATAATCCGCGTTTACGCTCACATAGCCGGGACCGAGATCGCTGGTGATGATGAAACTCTCTTCGCGCCCCGTGCCGAGCCTCACCTGAATTTCGTATTTGGGCAGGCGCATGGTCGCGGCGGCGCGCGCCTCGGTCTCGTCGTCCATCG
>JAAZAH010000414.1 GCA_012514415.1 Sandaracinaceae bacterium | reverse complement strand
GGTGCGCGAAGGGAAAACGCCGGTCGAGGCGATCCTCGAAGCGGGACCGGCGCGTCTCCGTCCCATCCTGATGACGAGTGCGGCGATGATCCTCGGCATGCTCCCGAGCGCGCTCAGCCAAGGCTCGGGCTCCGAGTTCCGCGGACCGATGGCTGTCGGCATCATCGGCGGCGTGATCAGCTCGACCTTCTTGACCTTGCTCGTGACACCCGTTTTCTTTCTCATCATGGAATGGGTGACGCGCGTTTTCGTGAGAAAGAAGAAGACCCGCTCGCCCGAAGAGATCGAGGAGGCGCTCGCGCGCGCGCGCGGGGCGGAGCCGCAAGCGGCGGAGTGAGACGCAAAGAATACGCCCGCTTCTTTTCCTCGTTATTGGAGGAAGGAGCGGGCGTCTTTTTTGTTAAGCGCCGATGCGTTTTGACGCGCTTAGCGGTGCGCGGCGGAGCGGGTAATCTCGCCCATCTTTCCGGATTCAAAATCACGGAACGCTTGGATGAGCTCATCCTTGGTGTTCATCACGAACGGGCCGTAGCGCGCGACAGGCTCATTGAGCGGCACGCCGCCGAGAAGAAGAAAGCGCGCTTCGGACTCTTCGTTTTGGGGAACGCGAACGCGGATGGAGTCGCCGTCGCCGAGGAGCGCCAACTGCCCGTCGTTCACCCGTTGCCCCTCTCCTCCGAGCTCGAGGGAGCCGCCAAAGACGTAAACGAGCAAGCGATGATCCGCGGGATAGCTCTCGGTAAACTCGCCGCCGGGTTTGACCCGGAAGTCTTGGTAGATGATGGGCGTGTGCGTATCGATCACGGCGGATGCACCGAACGCGCTTCCCGCGATGACGCGGACGTCGACGAGCCCATCCTCACTTTTTGCGCGCGGGATCTTCGATGAGGAGACCTCTTGATAGCGGGGCCGCGTGAGCTTGAGCTTCGCCGGGAGATTCACCCAGATCTGAAAGCCGTGGATGCGTCCGCCGTCTTCGCGGATGCGGCGTGAGGGCATCTCTGAGTGGATGATGCCCGCGCCAGCCGTCATCCACTGGACGTCGCCGGGACGGATGGTGCCGCGATGCCCGGCCGAGTCCTCATGCTCGAACTCTCCCTCAAGCATATAGGTCACGGTCTCGAAGCCGCGATGCGGATGATCGGGCGCGCCGATCGCCTCGCCCGGGCCATAATCCGCGGGCCCCATCTCGTCGATGAGGAGGAAGGGATCGATATGGCTGAGGCCTGCGCTCGGGAAGGGGCGCCTCACGATGAAGCCGCCGCCTTCTCTTTGGCGATGTGACTGAATGATGCGTGCGACGGGGCGGATCGAGTGTTTCATCTTCTTGCTTCCTTCGATCTAAGCGTAAGCATCGAGGCCGATGAAACAATGAAGGTTGGCGCATCACGCTGTTGCGTGAGCGGGACAAGGAGCTTCAGCTGCGCTCGGTGATCAGCGGCAGCTCACCCTCCAATCGAAGGTGCTGAAACCGCAGTCCGAAGTGCATTGGCTCGCGCGCCCCAGCGTCCCGCAGGCGGGCGGCGGCTCGAGCCATTCAAAGCCGTTACCTGCGCAGGAGCCGGTCCCACTCGATTGATCGCAGCAATAGAACG
>JAAZAH010000413.1 GCA_012514415.1 Sandaracinaceae bacterium | reverse complement strand
TTTTCCCTCGATGAAGTTGAGGAAATCATTCGCGCGGGTAAAAAACGGGACGGGGATGAGGCTCCTTACCGTGCTGAGAAGCGAGATGAACATCGCCCCCTGCATCGGGTCAACGCAGAGCGAAGCCATCGGGATGAACGAGCAGACACGCGCCAAGAGGACTTCTGGCGGCGCCTCGTTGGGATTCACCATACCGGACCCATAAATCGTCACCGCGCGTGATTCGGGGTTGTCCGGCTCGGGTTCGATGAAGGTTGCCCAAAAATCGTCATCGACACCTCGGATAAGACGCAACTCTTCAAGGCTATCGAAGGGGGCGTTTTTGATGGAATAGGGGTCTTTGAAGCGCCGATAGACGTCGAGTTCGGATCCGACGGTGCTGACAGCGCCCGCGCCCGGATCGAAGCTCAGCTGATCGGTATCCTCATCCCACCAATCAATGATGGCGCTGATGACGTCTTGGCGCGTATTGAGGAGCCCCTGCGCGTCGACGACACCGAACAGCTCGTCGTACGGACTCGGACTTTGATATCCACCGAGCAGAGCAAAGAGCTGCATCGCGAGCGAGAGCTTCGCCTGATCGCCTGCAAGCATGAGCGGCCGGTTGATGTTGATCATGCTGTTTTCGGCGAAAGCGACGACATCACAGGTGCCCGGCAAATCCTCGAGCCCCTCCGAGGAACGGAAATCGATGCGGCTCTCACCGTGTTCGTCGAACGTCTCGTGTTGGCAAAAAGGCTGAAGGACGAGGTTCGCGTAACGCCAAACAGGGATCTGAGGGGGGGAACGTCCGGCAAGCTGCCGATATAGCGGAGCGACGAGCTGGCGGATCGGCGGCTCGAGGCTCACGAGGAGGCGCGTCAGGTTCAGCCCGCTTTTGGCCATGTACTCGGCGCGTAGGGCATCGCGCTGCGTCGTCGCGACGACATAACCCGTGGTCGTCGATTGATGCATATCCGCAAGGAGCGCACCGAGGATGGCAATCGTGGTGATTGCGATGATCAGCGCGACCCCTTGCTCGCGGCGCGCACGCCGAGTGCGTCCCCTCACCCGTGTTTTCGTCTTAGGCGCCGCCATCGGCGCGCGATGCTTCCTCGACGTCATGGCGTATAGGCCGCGTGATTGAGCGCGTGGATGAGGGGGAGGGTGGCACGTGTTCCGAGCTTGATCTCGCGATCGGGCCGCGCCGGATCGGGGATTCGAATGGTGATCTTCACCTGAGAGGGGAGGCGGTTGATCTGCCCCGTCGCCTGCGTCGTATCCCAGCTCGTCGTCCAGAGCGATGTCGTTGGATCGAAATATTCGAACTCAAGCTCCCGCACGTCTTCTAGCAAGATCTCGATCCGTCCGCCGCGATCAGGGTGCTCATCGATGCGAGGCTGTGCGCGGCGCGCGAGGACGGTCTTGCCGCGCTCTTCCGGATGACGCGCGAGAAAGTATCCGACCTCATTCTGATCGCTCTCTTTGGCATTTCGGAAGAGCCGCTGATGGCCAAAGCTCGTAAAATCAAGGCGGTTCCTCTGCCCGATGAAGGCCGTATGCATCGTCCGGAGCGAGAGATTCTGTGGAGAATGCACCGAGACAAAGGCCATGGAGATTTCGCGCTGCATGCGATCGAGCGCTGCCGCGACGACCCGATGACGGTCGATGCTCTCCTCGATCCTCTCTTTATTGCGCGCCGTTTGGATGAATGAGGTGTAGACCGCCGTCCCAATCATCGCGAGGATCGTGATGGCGAGCATGGCCTCGATCAGCGTCAGGCCACTTCGACGCTGCTTCATAGATCCATCGCCTCCAGCATCTCGGACTCGCCGGGAACCTTGGGCGGCTGCTCACCGACGAGAAATTGAACGACGTTGAAGGAGCGTGTCGCTTGCCCCTCGGGCCAAGAGACGATCACATCCGCGCGACGCACCTGCTCTTCGATTGCGGGTTTGAGCACCGGAAAGGTGAGCTCGATGGCCATGGTTGCCATTCCATCGAGGCCTGCGCCGCCCGGTACGAAATCGGCGAG
>JAAZAH010000412.1 GCA_012514415.1 Sandaracinaceae bacterium | reverse complement strand
CGGGATGCGGCTTTCGTAGGGCGACCATGAGTCGGCGCTCGTGCCGTTTTCCGAGCAGCCGAAGACCCCGCGCTCGGTATTCAAAAAGAGCGTTTGGTTCCCGCTTGTATGTCCGGGCGTCTTTAAGAGGATAGCGCCGGGGCCGAGAGAGAGATCGTGGTCGGTGAGGATCACCTTGGATTCATCGACGCCCCGCTTCCCGTCGCGGATGAACCATGCGGCTTCAAAAGGATGGAGATCATCCCAATCCTCCCATTCGGCGCGAGGCGCGAGGAGGAGCGCGTTCGGGAAACGCGGATGGATCGCGCGTCCGTCGGGGCGCGGCTCGTTTGAGCCGAGGAGCGGGCGGAGATCTTGCGTATGAAAATGATCGAAGGCGATGAGATCGATCGATTCGGGCGAAAGGCCGAGATCGCGAAGTTGCGCCTCGATGGGGGGAAACCTTCGCTGGAGCTTCTCGGCGAGGCGTTCGCCCAGACGTGCGATGAGGCGCGCGAAGAAGGGCGTGGCGCGCGCGGCGATGGGATCGCTCGGGTTGAAGAGAAGGTTTTTGATGCCGCCCTCGACCTCGAGCTGCACAAGGAGGGCGCGGTGCGTGAGGATGACAAAAGGCGGCGCCAGCTTTATCGCCCCCTGGAGCGCATAAGCCGTGGGATAGGCGAGCGTGGTGATGGGGAGCGTACGGACAGCGCGGACCTTCGGACCGGAACGGAGGGCTTCGCCGACGAGCGCGCCCTGAAGACGCAGCCTCTCGGCACGCGCCGCACCGTCTCGCATCGCCCGCGCCTCATCAAGCGCGTGGATCTTACGGACGAAGGGGAGCCGAGAGTCGATGGGCTCGCCGAGGCCGAGCGGCTCAAGGCTCATTTCTTTACCTTGGCGCCAAGGGCGTAATGATCGCGACCCTCGAGCGGACGAATATCGACGGGAAGTCCCGCCGCCTGCCATCCAGGCTCGGTGGTCGAACCAAAACGATCCTTCGCCCCGCCAAATCCTGCGAGCTGTTCGACGACCTGGGTATAGCCCGCTTCGGTGAGCTGAACGAGCGCCTTGAGCGAGCGGTTGCCGGATTGGCAGCCAAGGATGATCTTCGCGTCCTTGGGGAAGTTCGCCTCCACGGTCTTCAGGAAGTCGGGATTCGGCGTGAGACCCGCGGGGCCACGCACCATGAACGGGATATTGTACGCGCCTTCGGGGTGGCCGCCCTCGAACTCAGGCTCCGTGCGCACGTCGATATAGACATATCCCTCGTCCTCCATGAGGTCGTAGGCTTCTTGCGGTGTGATTCTCTTGAGGTCCATCTGGCTTCCTTGAACGAGCAGGCCACCGATCACGGTGAGGAGGAAGATACCGGAGACGAGGCCCAGCCGCATGCGCTTCAATTTAGCGCGCTTTTGCCGATCGCCTAGCGAGTGCGCCGCCTTCCTTTGGCGGCGGGTCTTTCCTATAGAGAAATGCATGGTGATGAAGCGAAGCTCCAACGCGCTAAGAGGCCGCCGAGGGCGAAAAGGATTCAAACTCGCGCTCCTCTTTTTGTTGGGCGGCGTCCTCTTCGGCGGCCTCCGTTACGCGTCGACGGGCGACGGGCACGAGCGGTCTAAGGGGAACGCAGCGGCCGATGTGCTCGAAGCCTCGCCGGGGCGCGCGCTTCGACAGGGCAAGGACGAAACGCTTCAACCTCCGCTCGAATGGATTGAGTTCGTGACGGGCGGAGCCGATGAAAACGAGGCGCTTCCTCTTGTGCTCGCCATTCACGGGCTCGGCGATCGCCCCGAGGATTTTGCTGTTCTATTCGACGGCCTCGAGGCGAAGGCCCGCTTTGTAATTCCGAGGGCGCCCCGGCCGTACTATGGGGGCTATGGATGGACGCTTGAGCGCGCCTCGGGTGGGGACCTCGAAGCGCTCAGGCGTGAGCTCAACGTGCGCGCGGAACAACTCGAGACGCTCCTCGCCGCGCAGTTAAAAACGAAAAAGACCTTGGGCGCGCCCATCGCGATCGGCTTTTCGCAAGGGGCGATGCTCACCTATCTCCTCGCGACCCGCGCTGAACCCATCCTTGGTGTAGCGATCCCGATCGCGGGTCTGCTCCTCGATGAAGCGCGGCTCGAAAAGCGCGCTCCGAAGGAGGCGCCGCGCATCCACGCCTTTCATGGCGATGCCGATCCGCTCATCCCTTTCGCCACCGGAGAACGGACCGCGCGAAAGCTTGCTCAGCGTGGCTACACCATCACGTTTCATCGTGGCGCGGGCGTTCCACACCGAATCCCCGGGGCGTATCGCGATGCCATCATGCGCACGCTCAAGCGCGCCATCGATGAGGTGGGCGTGCAGTAACTTAAAGCAATCACAAGGTTACTTAAGTATACCAAGTCGCGCTCGGCTCCGTTCGAGTGCGGGAACTAGCGCGGGGAATCGGACGGATGTCACACTATGAAAATGGATGAGGAGCTTGACCCTCGGGTCTATTTTGCGGCGGAGCGGACGCTCCTTGCATGGATTCGCACCGGCATAGGGGTCATCGGTCTCGGCTTCATCGTCGCTCGCTTCGGACTTTTTCTGCACCTCATCCGTGGAGAGAGCGCCGAGGAGTATCAGCCGTCGATCAGCGCGTGGATCGGTGTCTTCGCCATCTGCCTCGGGGCGATTGGAATGCTCGCCGCCCTCCATCAATTTCGCAATTATACGCGCACGCTTCCCGGTGGAGACAGCCCGGAGGGCTACTCGATCGGCGGTGTCATCGGCTATTGCCTCGCGATCGTGGCCGCCGCCATCGCGCTCGCCTTCTATCTCGTCTTCGAGCTTCGTTGAGGCGCCGCGATCACGCGGACTCCTCGATGGCGTCCCGTAAAAAGAGCGCCTCAAGTGTCTCACGAAGGGGGCGCACGGCTAGGATACGCCGCCCCTCGGCGCGCGCGCGGTCGATGAATTCGTCGAGATTCGCTTCGCCCTCGAGCTCGACGAGCGCTCCCTGATCGACCATCGGAAGGCGTTTGATGCGGCCGGCGAAGGCTTCCTCGAGGCTTTCGGTGAGCGTGTCGACGTGGATCTCGAAGCGGCGCACCTCGGGTTTGAGGAGGCTTCCGAGTGGAGTGGGCGCCGTTGAGACGCGCCCGTCTTTGATGATGGCGACGCGATCGCAGAGGCGTTCGACATCGCTTAGGATGTGGCTTGTGAAGACGAGCGTTTTGCCGGCGGCGCGCTGCTCGAGGAGGATCTCGCGCACTTCTTTTCGGCCAATGGGATCGAGACCGCTGAAGGGTTCATCGAGGATGAGAAGGTCGGGATCGCTCATCAGCGCCTGCGCGAGGCCGATGCGCTGCTTCATCCCCTTGGAGAACCGCCCGACGGCCCGCTCTCGCGCATGCGACAGGCCCACGCGCTCGATCAGGAACTCACTTCGCGCTCTTCGCGCATCGCGCGGGAGTCCGGAGAGGCGACCGGCGAGGTCGAGAATCTCCATGGGAAGGAGGCGCGGGTAAAGCGCCGGATGTTCGGGGAGATAACCGACGCGAGCGAGGCTGTCAGGGCGATCGTTATCGACGCCGAACACCGTGATGCGGCCTTCGGTGGGGAAGATCAGGCGGAGGAGACACTTGAGCGTGGTGGTTTTGCCGGCGCCGTTCGGGCCAAGGAGTCCGAAGATCTCGCCGCGCTCGACCTCGAGATCGATGCCGTAGAGGACATCGACTTTGCGCTTGAGAAAGCCCGTGCGAAAGGTCTTCTTGAGGTTCTCGATCGTGATG
>JAAZAH010000052.1 GCA_012514415.1 Sandaracinaceae bacterium | reverse complement strand
GTCATCAACGCCGTTCGCAAGATCGGCCAACTCCTCGAAGAGGACGATGAGCGGGTGGTCTCGAGCATCAGCGCAATCGAGAAACAGCTCGGATTCTAAGCGCTTTAGCACGGCCGGGTGAATGGACGGGCGCGTCCCTTATCAGGGCGCGCCGCGATTTTTTTCACCGGGTTCTGTGCATTCGCGCAAATGGACCCTATCCTGAGGGGGGAGACCGCCCCACGGTCTCCCTCATTTCAGAACGAAAGGCCCCATTTCATGACCCAGAAAACGGCATCTCGTCGGCATTTCCTCAAAGTGAGCGCAGGCGTCGGCTTCGCCACCCTCTCCGCGCCGCTCTTCCTTCAAGGATGCGGTAAGGAGGAAGGCGGCCTCAACTGCGCCAATCCGCCGGGCCTCACTCCGCAACAGCGGACCCAGCGGACCCAGCTTGGTTACGTCGATAAGGGCCCGGATCCCTCGCGCCATTGTGATGTTTGCGCATTTTATACCGAGCCGGCATCGCCAAATACCTGCGGAGGCTGTACGCTTGGTATTGGTGATGTGAATCCGAAGGGCACCTGCAATAGCTTTGCCCCCAAACCTTCCTGAGCCGCTCCACGCGCGCTTGTATGGGCCCCCGGGTGGGGCCCGCATTTCCCCCCAAAGAAATATGAGAAGAACAGTCCTCCTCATTTCGCTCATCGTATCGCTCGCCTCGCTCGCTGCTTGCGGTAAAAAGGAAGCGCACGATTCGAAGAGCGAGCCCGTACAAACCGCCACCAAACCCGACCCGAAGTCCTTCTTCAAGCCGCTCGCGCCGGTCGAGGTCGACGAAGCGAAGATGCAGCTCGGTCGGAAGCTCTATTTCGACACCCGCCTTTCGGGCGATGGGACGCTCACCTGCGCCAGCTGTCACGCATTTGATAAGGGTGGTGCCGATGGGGCGAAGGTCTCCACGGGCATCAACGGCCAGCTCGGGCCCATCAACTCGCCCACCGTCCTCAACTCGCATCTGAACTTCGTGCAGTTCTGGGATGGTCGCGCCGCGACGCTCGCCGAGCAGGCGCTTGGCCCGGTCGAAAACCCGGTCGAGATGGGTGCAAAATGGCCCGAGGTCGTCGAGCGCCTCAAGCAGGACGAAGCGCTCGTCAAAGAGTTCGCTGCCTTCTATGAGGATGGCATCACGAAAGAGAACGTGACCGACGCAATCGCCGAGTTCGAGCGCTCGCTCGGGACGCCCGCGCCCTTCGATCGTTATCTCGAGGGGGATGAGGATGCGATCTCGGACGAGGCCAAGCGCGGCCTCGAGGTCTTCGTCGCCACGGGCTGCACGACCTGCCACTCGGGTGAGGGCCTCGGCGGAACGATGTACCAGAAGATGGGCCTCGTTCAGAACTATTTCGAGCTCCGCGGTGGTGAGATCACGGAGGCGGATCTCGGCCGCTACAATGTGACGAAGAACGAGGCGGATAAGCATCTCTTCAAGGTCCCCCTCCTCCGCAACATCGAGCTCACGGCGCCCTACTTCCACGACGGCTCGGTCGATTCGCTCGACGAAGCGGTGAAGATCATGGCCAAGGTTCAGCTCGGCCGCGATCTGAGCGATGAAGATACCAAGCTCATCGTCGCCTTCTTGAAGACGCTCACCGGCGAACTTCCGCCTCAAGCGAGCGATCCGGCGCTTGAAGGCGCCGAGTCCGAAGAGGGCTGATCTTTCGCTCCGGCGACTCCACCGCTCATCACGAAGGTCATGAGCTCGGTGGAGTCGACCGCGATCGGATGCACGCGCTCGCGAGGCACGAGGAGGAGGTTGCCCGCGACGTTATAGCTTTGAGGGAGGTAGACGGTGACGAAGCCTTCGGGCACGCCGACGTGGCTCGAGTCGCCGGTCATGAAGCCGAGAGCTTTGAGCTGTCCGCTTGCATCGAGATCGACGATGACGGGGCGATCGAAGCGCTTCTTTTCGCCGACGAAAGCTTCGAGGAGATCGCGGATCGCCGTGTAGAGGATCTTGATGCCCGGCGTTCGCTCGATGAGCTCTTCGAAGAGGCGGAAGAGCTCGCGCCCGACGAGATTCGAGGTGAGGTATCCGAGCGCTGTAAGGAGCACGAGCGCGGTGAGGAGCCCGATGAATGACGAATCCCCCACGCTGAATACGCCGCCAAGCGTTGCGATCATCCAGCGGACGAGCGTGAAGGTGATGACGATGGGGGCGGCGAGGAGCAGCCCCTGAAAGAAATAACGGATGAGGTTCTTCATGGGCTGTTCTTAGCCGCCTCGGAGGGCGGGTGGGAAGTAGGGCGCAAAAAATCGCGAGTCCTCCGCGTTGCTGACGGAGTTCGGCCCCTAGCCGCCGATCTGAAGGAGCGCGGCGAGGATGGCGTCGAGGGGGACGCCTTCGGCGAGGAGCTCAGCTTGAGTGATACCCGCGAGGAGGAGCTCGACGAGCCCAACGCCTTCGGCGAGGAGCTCGGCGAGGGGGACTTGGGCTGCGAGCAGATCGAGGATGGGGACGCCTTCGGCGAGGAGCTCGGCGAGGGGGACTTGGGCTGCGAGCAGATCGAGGATGGGGACGCCTTCGGCGAGGAGCTCGGCGAGGGGGACGCCGCCCTGAAGAAGGGCCTCGACGCTCAACCCGCCGCGGAGCAACTGATGAAGCGAGAGGCCGAGCCCAAGAAGCTCTTGGACCGTCCCGCCAGCCATGAGGATCGGCCCGAGCACGCCCTGAATCGTCCCTAGGAGTCCGGCGAGATCAAGACAAGCGCAGGCGTCGATCGGCGAGGAGAGCAGCGAGAGCCCGCACGTACTCGAAGCGAGCCATCCGGCGCAGGCGTCGAGATCGCAGAAGGCGTCGAGGAGCGGTAAATCTCCAAGCGCGAGAGAGCATGAGGCGAAGAGGCTTGTTTCTTCACTTCCATCGAGGAGCTGGGTGAGTCCGAGACATTCGCCGAGGGCCGAACAGAGATCGGGCGCGCTCGCGTCAACGATGCGCTTCTGCTCTTCGGCGCTCTGTTCGTTTGGATCGATGAGCGCCGTCGAGCTTTCGGCTGAACACGCGAGCAAAATGCCCGAGAGGGCGACAAAGAGCGTGAGGAGCGTTTCGTTTTCGCGGTGCGGGCGTTTCATGGCTCTACGCTCGACAACGACCGCTCGCCGCATCCCTTGAGGGGGAGCGCGCCTCGTTCAGCGGATGCCGGTTTTTCGCCGTGCGATGATCATCTTCATGATGTTGGCCGTTCCATCGCCGATCTGGAGGCCGAGCACATCGCGAAGGCGCTGCTCGAAAGGCAGCTCTCGGCTATAGCCGCTGTGTCCATGTGCGATGAGGCAATGGTGGACGATATCGAAGGCGAGCTTCGGGGCCCACCATTTCGCCATGGCGGCGAGTTCGGTATGCGGAAGTCCGCGGTCTTTTCGTGAAAGCGCTTTGAGGCAAATCAGGCGCGCTCCCTCAAGGTAGGTCTCGTCTTCGGCGAGAGGGAAGGTGAGGCCTTGGAAACTTGCGAGTTTTTGTCCGAAAGCCTCGCGTTCGGTGAGGTAGGCCCAGGTTTCCTTCAGGCTCTCACGGGCGACGGCGATGCATTGAAGTCCGATGAGCGCGCGGCTGAAATCGAAGCCCTGCATCACTTGGGTAAATCCCTTGTTCTCATCGCCGAGGCGATGGCTTACCGGGACGCGGACATTGTCGAAGAAGATCGACCCGCGACCGATCGCATGCTCACCAAGATCATCAAAGCGGGTTCGCGTAATGCCCTCGAGATCCATCGGTACGGCGAAAGCGCTCACGCCGTGGGCGCGTGATTCGACCGTTCCAGTCCGGGCAAAGACGACAGCGATATCGCAAAGATCACCGAAGGAAATGCTCGTTTTCTCGCCGTTCAGCACATAATAATCGCCCTCACGGCGTGCATCGAGGCGGATGGCGGCCGCGTCGCTTCCGTAATCGGGTTCGGTGAGCGCGAGGGCAATGAGCGATTCACCGCTCGTGACGCGGGGGAGCCACTCGCGCTTGATCTCCTCGCTCGCGTGCGTGACGAGGATTTGCGTGTTGAGTGAGCCGAGGAGCTGGACGTAGGCGAGGTTGAAATCCCCGGCCGCGATCTCCTCCATCACGAGCCCACTTGTGACAAAATCGAGGCCAAGCCCACCATATTCTTCGGGGATCTCGACACAAATCAGCCCAAGCTCGCCCATCTCGCGCACGAGCTCGCGAGGGAGCTCGCGCGTGATATCGCGCTCGCGGTAGCCGGGGGCGAGGCGATCGCGAGCGAATGCGGAGGCCGTTCGGACGATTTCTTCTTGTTCGGGGGTGAGCTCAAAATCCATGATTCATTCTCTCTTATCTTCTTCGTCGCCGCGATATCGAAGCGCCTGCTCAAAATAACTCTCGAGGTCGAGGAGCTCCGCAAAGGTTTGAAAATCGGTCCCCACATCGGAGCGCCATTCATTGCCCTCGCCGGAGTCGATCGGTGAGCCTCTTCCAACAAGCGCGCCGTAGGCTTCGGTGAGCGCGGCGGTCGCGGCGTAAAGTCCAGTGACCGGATGGAGGTGAACGACGAAGCCGAGCTCAAAGAGCGCTTCCCGCGAAAGATGGGGCGTCTTTCCTCCCTCCACGAGGTTGATGAGCTTGGGTCCGGGGACGCGGGCGGCGATCTCGCGGATCATCTCCCCGTCCTCGGGCGCTTCGATAAAAAGGAGATCGGCTCCGATGCGCTGAGCCTCGTTGGCGCGGAGGATCGCTTCCTCGAGTCCCGCCGCCGCGATCGCATCCGTGCGAGCCACAATCAGAAAGTCGGCATCGGCGCGGGCGTCGATGGCGGCGCGGAGCTTGCCGAAGTAGTCGCCCCGTGGGGCGAGCTCCTTCCCGCGCATATGGCCGCAGCGTTTGGGGTTGTTTTGGTCCTCGAGGAACAGCCCCTTGGCGCCGGCGCGGATGAGCGAGCGTGTGGTCTCGACGACGTGAAGAGCATTTCCAAAGCCCGTATCGGCGTCGACGAGGAGCGGAATCGACAGGCGCGTGGAGATGGACGTCGCTGCGTCGCGGAGTCGATCGAGGCTGAGATAGCCGAGATCGGGCAGTCCCATCGAAGAAGCGGTGAGGGCATAGCCGCTCAGAAAGACCGCCTCTGCGCCTTGGCGCTCGGCGATGAGGGCGGATAGAACATCGTGGACGCCGGGAACGATGAGGGGCTTTTCGCGCGCCGCGAGCAGAGCCTTCATGCCCGAGGGATACCATGAACGCGTCGGCACGGCTTCTTTCTGATTCTTTCTGACGACGCGGATGCGCTCGCGCTTGCCCCCCGAGCCGATGCTCTGATACGGAGAGCGCGTGGCGACGCTCCTCATCGTGACTGAGCAACACTTCCTATGCGCCTATTCGGGCGAAACCTTCGTGGTGGGAAGTGAGGATCACGCTTTCTTTTCACGCTATCTAAGCGCGTTTGAGCACGTGATCGTTTTGAGCCGCGCCGTACGGACGGGCGAGATCCCTCCGAATGCGAAGGCGGTGACCGGGCCCCGGATCTCCTTTGCGCCGCTTACGGATTTTCGAGGCGTTCGCGGAACGCTCGAAAGCGCGGGTCGCACCTTCATCGAAGCGCGTCAGGCAATGGCTCGTCAACCACACGCGCTGATCATGCTTCGCCCGCCGGGCATCACCAGCCTCATCGCCTCGTTCGCCGCACGCTCGCTGAAGCGGGCCTACGCCGCGGAGCTCGTGACCGATCCAGAAGAGAACATCGGCTATCGCGCTTTCGGTTCGCGTTTCGTGCATGCGCTGAGCGGGCCCATCGTTGCGCTCGAAGCGGGGCTCGTCCGTAACGCCATGGCGGTGTCTTATGTCACCGAGCGCCATCTCCAAGCGCGCTATCCCGCGCGGCGCCCCGACCTCGAGTTCTTTGCACCCGATGGTGATCTCGAACCGTCGCTCTTCGATGAAGGCGAAGCGACCCTCCAAAGGATCGAGGACGGCCCTTCGGAACTCAACGCGCCGCGTCTCTTTCTCACGGGGAGGATGGATCGGCCTTTCAAAGGCGTCGATATCGCGCTGCATTCGCTCAAGGAGCTTCGGGCGAGTGGGCTTGACGCCGAGCTGACGATCGCAGGCGGCGGTGCGCTCCTTGGCGAGTACCGAGCGCTCGCTGCGCAACTCGGTCTTGGTCGGTCCGCGCGATTTCTTGGCGAGGAAAGCGATCGGGCGCGGCTCATGCACGAGCTCCGTTGCGCCGATGTGTTCATCCTCCCGACGCGGCGCGAGGGCCTTCCGAGGGCATTGCTCGAGGCGATGGCTGTGGGGCTACCGGCCGTGGCGACGCGCGTCGCGGGCATCCCCGAGCTCCTTCACCCCGACGATCTTATCGAGCCTGAGGATGCGCACGCGCTCGCGCTAAAGGTTCGCGAGTTTTCCGTTTCGCGCCAGCGGCGGCTTGAAGCGTCGAGGCGAAACCTCCGTCGGGCGCGCGATTTCGAAGCGTCGAAGCTGCGAGCCCTCCGCGAGGCTTTCTATGCTCATCTCGTTCGAGAATTCGAGCAATGAGCGGCGTTTTGGAGTAGCTTCACCTCCGAAGTTTCAAATGGGCGCCGAAGGCGGCGCGTGAAGAACGACATGTCCATCTCCATCGCTGATGAACAGCTCCGAGCCCATGCGCTCGACCTTCTGATTCGCCTCCTCAAGATCGATACGACGAATCCGCCGGGCAACGAGATCGAAGCCGTCCGCCTCCTCGACGCGGAGCTGCGCGCGGCGGGTCTTGAGCCGATCATCCTAGAGAGTGATCCCGGCCGCGGAAATATCGTTGCGCGTCTGAAAGGGACGGGAGAGAAGCGACCGCTCCTTCTCACGGCGCATCTTGATGTGGTGGAGGCCGAGCCCGAGAGCTGGAAGTATCCACCGTTTTCGGCCGAGCTCGCCGAGGGCTGCGTGTGGGGCCGCGGCGCCATCGATATGAAGAATCATGCGGCCATGAGCGTCGCGATTCTCTGCCGGCTCGCGCGCGAGGGCGTGGTGCCGAAGCGCGATCTCATCTTCGCGGGTGTCGCAGATGAAGAGGCGGGCTGCCGAAAAGGGTCGCTCTTTCTATGCGAGGAGCATCGTGAGCTCGTCGAGGCGGAGTACGCCATTGGCGAAGGTGGCGGGTTCAATATCTACATCGGCGGAAAGAGTTTCTTTACCATCCAAGTCGCGGAGAAGGGTGTGCTCTGGCTCCGTGCGCGCGTGAAGGGCGAACCGGGACACGGCTCGATGCCGCGTGAGGATTCGGCGGTGGTGAAGATGTCCGAGGCGATCGCGAAGCTCGGGCGCGAGGGAATGCCGATCAAGCCTCCGCAGGCGTTCATCGATTTCGTCGGAGCGATCGCAGGGAGTCAGTCCAAGGCGGCGGGTGCGATCTTGCCGAAGCTCCTTCATCCGCGGGTCGCGCCTGCGCTCACCCGTCTTCTGCCCGATCCGTCGATGAAGCGTGCGCTCGCCGCCATGATGGGCAATACGGCCTCGCCGACGGTCGTACGCGCGGGCAATAAGACGAATGTCATCCCGGGCGTGGCGGAGTTTGAGATCGATGGACGCATCGTTCCGGGCGATACCGTCGACGATTTCCTTCGCGAACTTCGCGCGGTGCTTGGCCCCGAGGTCGAACTCGAAATCCTGCACTCGCTCCCGCCTGTGGTCGAGCGGGATGGCACGGAGCTTCATGAGCTCATCCGAGAGGTCATGAACGAAGTCGAGCCCGAAAGCCCCGTGATCCCCTATATGCTCCCTGGCTTTACGGATGCGAAAGCCTTTACGAGCATCGGCGCCAAATGGATCGGTTTTTCTCCGGTGAAGATGCCGAAGGACATCCGCTTCGCCGACCTTTTTCACGGGCACAACGAGCGCATCCCTGTCGATGGGTTTGAGTTCGGGACGAACGTACTCGCCGAGGTGGTCACGCGCTTTATCGTTTGAGGCGTGACCCAGGTTGTTGTGACCCAGGTTGTTGTGACCCAGGTTGTTGTGACCCAGGTTGTTGTGACCCAGGTTGTTGTGACCCAGGTTGTTGAACCCGGCGGCAGCGCGTGTTGGCCACCTGCCTCCGGCGCATCAACCTAGGTGCGTCCACTGTACGCCCACCTCGGATGGCCCCGTGCATCCCCGTCGGTCCAGTCGTGACGCCCAAGTCTACGAGCGTATCTCTCTGAAATTGCGCGGAATTTACCTTCTGTAGCCACCCCGGTTCGGCATGTGTGCGAGGTCTTCACCAACCTGGTTCTTGCGAAAGCCGCCGGCCCACTACCCATCCTCCCTTCGCTTATCTATGATGGTCCTAAGGAGGGAGAAGATGAGCGCTCAGAAATTCACACTCAAAAGGCTCACCAAGGCGGGGATAGGGGCGGCGCTCAAGAAGGCGGAGCGCTATCGTCTTTTGAACGAACCGGAGCATGCCGAGAGCATCTGTCTCGATATTTTGGAGGTGGAGCCGTCCAACCAAGAGGCGCTCCACAACCTCATCCTTTCGATCGCCGATCAGTTCGCGATAAGCGGCGCTGCTCGGCCTCGTCGGGCCCTTGAATGCGCCGCGCTGATCCAAGACGAATACCAGCGCCTCTACCTCACGGGGCTCATTCACGAGCGCGAGGGGCGAGCGCTTCTCAAGCGTCCCATGGGCTCGCGCGCCGCCGCTTACGAATGTTTCCGCGCGGCGATGGAAGCCTATGAAGAGGCCGAATCCATCCGCCCCGAAGGCATCGACGATACGATCCTCAGGTGGAATAGCTGCGTTCGGATCATTGAGCGCGAGTCACTCGAGCCCGCGCCCTACGAGATGGAAATGCACCTCGAATAACCGCGCGGGCGGCGTGGCTCAGAACGGCGTCGAGGGAAGGACGAGCTGATATCGGCCCTCATCGTCGGTGAAGGCCTCGCCGACGCGTCGGAGTTGCCCTCCGTTCTTCCCGCCTGAGGTGAGGTGGTAGGCGCGGATGGTCGCGCCTCCCAAAGATCGCCCATCTGCATCCCGCAATTGTCCCGTGATGATTGCGGGAGGCGGGATCGTAATGCCGATGGATTGATTGAACCCAGGATGCGTCACGTCGATCGATGAGGTGAGCGCATGCGGAAAGCCCGTATGCGGAGCCGGCCGCATCAAGAGCTCATAGCGTGCGACATCCACCGGGAGTTCCAAAAAACCATCCCAATCGGTCAGTCCTTGGCTCGTGCGGGCGTGTCGCGCGAGCTCTTGCGCGATGAATCCCGCGGCTTCGAGCGGAATGGCCTGCACATCGGTGTTATCCGCCGGAAGGCCGTTAAACGTATCCACCGTGAGCTCGAGGACGGGGCGCTTCTTCAATATGAACGCTTGCCCCCGAATCGAGCGCGTGGTTTCATCATCCGGGATTTCGACCTGCGTGATGAGGATCCCGTGATCGGAGGAGGCCGCGGGGGTGATGGTGACTTGGAACGTTCCCGGCTGCAGCTGAAGCGAGAACACTCCTGCGCCTTCACCGTCCTCGCCCGTCAGGGCCGAGGCGCGGAAAAACGATGTCGAGCTCGCGCCAATGAGCGGGTCCTCCACACTCTCCGATTGGAAGACGACGGTCGCGCCGACGATCGGCTCCATCCCGCTTGAGTCGAAGACGATCGCTTCATAATCGACGACAGGATAGCGGTAGATGAATAAATCTTCGATCCCATCCGCATCGAACGGTCCTTCGATGAGCGTTGCGCGATAAGGGGAGCCGCCTACGGCCGGGCTCAGCTGAAGCCGAAACTCGCCGGCATCCTCCGCGATCCGAATCGCAAACTCCCCCTCGCGGACGATATCCACAGAGGAGACGATGCGGGTGGTCGCGGTCTCGAGTGCGCGGATCTCGATATCGCTTGGAAGACGGGGATCGCCATGCCGTCCTTCCGAACGGATGAGACCGCGGAGCTCACATCCGCTTCGCCTCTCTGCAGTGCAGGGCTCGAGAAGGGCGCCGCTGAACTCATAGTCGAAGGTATTCGTTCCCTCGTCGAAGCGTGCCGTCCCGATGCGAATCGGAGGAAGCTGGCGCGAGGCGGGCCTGCCGAGGATTTCCTGACCTTCGGCATCCTTGGCGTCCATCGGTTTGCTCGTCGGACGAAGCTCGACCGCGTACTCGAGCTCAGGGATGAGGCTCGCCAGATAATCGACGCTCCCATCCCCGAGCGGATCGCCCGTCTCCACTTCAACGCGCTGGATCGTCGCGTGCTCCTTTGAGGTCGGGATGAAGCTGAGCACGGCGGGCACGGGTGAACCCTGAAAGCGAACACGCCCCGATACGCGTGCGATGGGCGGAAGCTGTAACGGGAGCTCCTGATGCGCCTCTTCCACACGAACCGGGCTGATCAGGGTCGAGAGTGGCGCGCGATTCGAATCGTGGATCGAGGGGATGATTTGAAGCGCGATCTCGTAGTGCTCTTCGGGGGGGACGGCGCAGCGGTTCGAATAGCACTTGCCTTCGACGCAATCCGAATCGGTCTCGCAGAAATTCGTCGAGGAGTCGCCGGGTTCGCGGCCGAAATTGCAGGCAGCACCTAGCGCGACAAGCGCAACGAGAAGGCCGAGAGAGACGGTGCCCACGCCGAACCGAGCGATCATCGCGGACAATCCTCCACGAGAGGAGGCTCAAGGAGCGGCTCGAGCACGTTCACGAAGACGCTGGCTTGTGCGACGGGCTGCCCCTCTTCGGCGAGTGCGCCGATGCCCGGATTCTGAAAAGTCGGCGTCGCGACCACGCTCAATCGATGACAGCCATGTCCTCCGAGATTGTCGTAGTTGATACCAATTGAGAAGCTACGTGTCTGCTCCCCCGTCCTTCCGGGGATGCGCCCGCCGCT
>JAAZAH010000411.1 GCA_012514415.1 Sandaracinaceae bacterium | reverse complement strand
TCCGATGGAGTGTGCCCAGCGCTATTCGGAAGGGGGCGCCGATGAGCTCGCCTTCCTCGATATCAGCGCCACAACCGAAGGGAGGCGGACGCTCGTCGATCTCGTCGAAAAAACCGCCCGTGTCATCGACGTGCCGCTCACGGTCGGCGGAGGGATTGGCTCTCCGGACGATGTTCAGCGCCTCCTCGATGCAGGCGCCTCAAGGGTCAGCATCAACAGCGCCGCCGTTCGTGAACCGGCGCTCATCGATGGGATCAGCGCGCGATTTGGCAGCGATCGCCTCATCGTCGCCATCGACACCAAATCGCGGGACGGACGTGCCGAGGTCGTCACCCATGGCGGCGCGAAATTCACCGGGATCGACGCGCTCGACTGGGCCCGTGAGGTCGCCTCACGGGGTGCTGGGCAGATCCTCCTCACCAGCATGGATAAAGACGGAACGCGGAGCGGCTACGATCTTCCGCTCACCCGCTCCATTGCCGAAGTTTCGGCCCTCCCCATCATCGCTTCGGGCGGCGTCGGAACGCTCGAACATTTGCTCGAAGGCTTCACCGAGGGGAAAGCGGATGCCGTGCTCGCGGCATCCGTCTTTCACGATGGTATTTTTACAATAAATCAGGTAAAGTCCTTCCTCAAGGAGCATGGGATCCCCATCCGTCTCATGGACTGACCCCCGGACGTGGACGAACGCACGCTCAACGCCAAAGAGCTTCTCGAGGCGGCTGATTCTGGCCTGATCGGGATTCCCGTCGAGATCGGCGCTTACCTCGTCCTGCTTACCGTCGAAGAGCTTTCAGAGCGAGCTCGGGCGTTCACAAGCGCCGACATCGTGCTTCTTCCGGGCGGCTATGCGAGCGGCGCGCTCCGCATCGACTCGGCGCGCAGCGCCTCGGAAGAAGAAGCCACACGCTCCGCGACCGAGTTCCTCAAAGAGCTTCTCCTCGCCTCTTCGGGTGCGAGTCCCGGCGCCCTCATCGCTTGGCTCGAGCGCGCCGAAAGTGGCGCAAAGCTCACGCTCGCCGAGATGCACGATGTCGTCGAAGCCTCGCTCGTCCCACTGAACCGCGAAGCCTCCGAACGCGCCTTGGCTCGTTTCCTCCGAAAAAGCACCGAACGGCTCCGCGCGCAAGAGAAGGCAAGGGACGAGCTGAGCGAAGAGGCGATCGATCAAGAGCTCGACGCCCTCCTCGGGCGCGTCTCGGAGCCCTCGCCCTCGCCCTCGCCCGAGCCCTTGCCCGAGCGCGATGCGCTGGAGCTCCATCGGCCTCCAAAACGTCGCTCCAACGGGCCCGGCTTTGCGCTAAGCGCTGCCGTCCTCCTCGCCGCCGCGCTGCTCGGGCTCTACCTCAGCTGGCCCGAGCTCTTCAGCGGCCTCTTCGATTAAGCACGGCTCGGTGAAGAGAACGCAGAGGCGCGGCTCCGACACTGCGCCTCAGAGCCGGATCTTCCCCTCCATCAACTCCTGATAGAGCGCATCATCGAGGGGGCGGTACCCGGTCTCCGCGTCCAGAAAATAGAGCGGATCGCCTCCCATACGCGCGGGGTCGAACCCATCCTCGCGAAGATCGGTCTTGATGTGCTTGAACGTCGCGGTGATTTTGAGCTCCCGCTGAAGCCTCAAAAAGAGCGGCCGTGAATAAGCGGGAAGCTCGCTCTTGACGTACTCACCAAAGCCCGAGAGATCGAAATCGTCGCCGACGGCCAATGCTGCCATTCCCGCTCGCCCATCGGTGTGCGGGACTTCGACGCCGAAGACCGTCGACTCTTGAACGCCCGGATATTGGTTCAGGATCTCCTGAACCTCATTCGTCGCCACATTTTCGCCCTTCCAGCGAAAGGTATCTCCGAGGCGATCGACGAAACTCACCCACCTGCGCTCGTGAAGCTGCACGAGATCGCCCGTATTGAAATAATCGGCACCATCACCAAGCGCGTTCCGGATGATCTTTTCCTCGGATTTTTCCTTGTCGAGATAGCCCTCAAAACGGTTGAGCTTGGTGATCTTCCCGACGAGGATGCCCTTTTCGCCCGCCTTCGCCTTGATGGCGTGTCCATTCGCGTCTCGCTTGATCGTTGCCTCGCCCGTCGCTTCCGCGAGGAAGACGTCGTGGTCACGCTGAAGCCGTCCCATCATGCCGGGAATGCCGTCGATATTCACGAGCCCCACATTGCCCTCGGTGGCGCCGTAAAACTCGACGATTTTGGGAATGCCGAAGCGCTCTTGAAAATCGGTCCAGATCTCGGGTCGAAGGCCCGCGCCGAGAATCG
>JAAZAH010000410.1 GCA_012514415.1 Sandaracinaceae bacterium | reverse complement strand
AGCCGCCCCTCGGTCGCGTCAAAATAGACATCGTCTGAGAGCTGCGTGATGAAGCCCGAGGCCATCACGCCGATCGCATCATGCGGCTGAACACGGGCGCCAAGATCGGCGGAGCGGACCTTTGTAAAAGGCGCGCGCTCGCCCTCGCCAAGGAGCATCGCGTCCGGCGAACGGAAGCCCTCACCATAGGCCGCGATAAAGCGGAGGCGCTCATGGGCTTTGATCTCCGCCGCGATACGCGGGCCGATGGCGGCGCCAAGTGCGGTCGTGCGCGCTCCCTCAAGATGCCGCTCGGGGCGGCCATAAGGGATGCGATGCGCGAGGCGATCTTCGACGTCATAGCCCAAAAGATCGGCGCGGACGCCGCCGCGAAGAGAGAAGCGCTCGCCAAAACGCAGATCGAGATCGGCATAGATGCCGATGTTGAGCGCGGAGATCGTCGCGTCCCGCCGGTGGTCCCAGACGCGCATCTGCGGCGCCTCGATGAGGTTCTGCTTTTGATCGACTCGATCGGCGCGCCCCTGCATCCCAATCTCCGCATGCCCGCTCAGCCAATCTCCGAGTGAGAAGCGCTGTGCGCGATATCGCGCCTGGAAGACGAGCCCGAGATGGTCTTGGGATTGATCGATGAGATCGCCGCGTCCGACCCAGCTCGGATCTTCAGAAGACCGCTGCGTGAAGCCGGTGTAGTTTTGAAAGATGCCGAAACGCTGATAGCGGAGGGCTGCGCTCACGCTTGCGTTGGCCTCATTTTCGAAGCGGACGTCGTGGAAGAATGCGAGCTCGGCTCGCATGGTATTGGCGCTCTGCGCGCGAGTCGACGCGGTGGGATAGACGTCATAATAGTCGACCGCACCGCTCTCGATATCGTCGAGACGCAGGACGCCGGCGAGATCGGTTCGCCCCGCGTGGAAGCTACCGAGGATTCGGCTCTCTTTGCTTCCGCGGCTGAGCACCCACTGGCCCATGATGCGCCCGCTTTGTCCCGCGCGGTTAAGTCCGAATCCGCGCGTCCGCCTGAAATCGGCCGCGGCGAAGCTCCCCGTATCGGCGTTCTTGGGCGCGAGGATCGCGACCTGGCGAAAGCTCCGAAAAGAGCCTGCGCGTGAATCGAAATGAATGCCGCGGCGCGCGACGCCGAGCTCGAAATCGGCGCTCCCGGCGACCGCGAAATCGCCTTGGCGCGGATCATAGACGCCCTCGATCACGCGAAGGCGGTGGACGACCTCAGGGATGATGAAGTTGAGATCGGCGTAGCCTTGACCGTGGATGTGCGAAGGCTGGTTGATGGGGAGTCCCTGGAGGGTGAGCTCAATATCCTGTCCGTGATCGGCATCGAAACCTCGGAGCATCAGGCTGTCGGCGACGGCATCTCCCTCGGCGCGGCTCACGAAAAGGCCGGGCGCTCGCATGAGAAGGCTCCCGCCGTCTTGGACGGGGGTGCGGCGAAGCGCATCACCCTCAAGCGTGAGATCGATGGCGCCACGATCTTCGGCGCGGAGGCGCGCGCGCTCGGCCTCGCCGCTTGCGCTGAAGGCCGGTTGCTCCAGCACCATCGAAGGGACGGGGGACTCGTTCTCGGAATCGTCGGCCAAACGCGCGTCGACGGGATGCCGGACGGCGCCACGCGGCCCATGAAGATCGAAATGCGGGAGCTCGAAATGCACGGCGACATGAACGCGGCTTGCGATGGGCTGCTCGCCGTAGCGCGCGGGAGCAAACTTCCAGCGGCGGACGGCGCCGATCGCGGCTTGGTCGAAATCCTCATCGAAGCCGTGCTCGACCTCGATGTCAGTGAGCTCCCCTTCGGCGTTGATGGTGACGAGGAGTACGATCGTGGGGTGAAGATCTTCATCCTCACGCCCTTTGGGATAGACGGCCGGCGGGCTCTCAAGAAGTTTAGGCGGAGCGAACTCTTCATTGTCCTCTCGCACCGTCGGGACGAAGCCGATCGGCGGCGCGATTAGGGATGCGGCGACTAGAAGGAGTGCTGCGGCGTGCGAGCGCATGGGCCGCAAGATAGTGGATGCGCTCAATAATGCAACTCTGTTGCATCAGCTTTGGCGAGGCCCTTCGTGGATGGCTTCCTT
>JAAZAH010000409.1 GCA_012514415.1 Sandaracinaceae bacterium | reverse complement strand
TCGCCTTCATCCCGCAAAAGCGCGGTCGCATCGTCAATGTCGTCGCGGAGATGTCCCGCGGCTTTCCGGGCATGGCGCATACCGGAGCCGCGCGTGCGGGTGTGGATAACCTCACGAAAACGCTCGCCGTCGAATGGGCGCAATTCGGGATTCGCGTGAACGCGGTCGCCCCCGGCGTCATCAAGACGACGGGAACGCGCCAATACGGCGAGGGCCTCCTCGAGTCTTCGAAGAAGGCTTGCCCCATCAAGCGATTGGGCACGCCCGAAGAGGTGGCGCATCTCATCAACTACCTCGCTTCGCGCTACGCCGATTTCATCACCGGGCAAACCTTCTATATCGACGGTGGAGCAAGCCTCTGGGGCGATACGTGGTTCATCCCTGATGAAGTGCCCCAATATCCGCCTTATCCCGTTCCCGAAGACTGAGCTCCCGGCGTCGAAGCCCGCTCGGGGCGGGCGCCTTGACTGAAGCCAAAAAGCATGTGGAAACCGTCGCGGCTCCGAGTCTCTTCGCTTATCACACTCGTCATCGCTGGGTGCGGCGCGGCGGAAATCGCTCCGGCCGCGCCCACCGCTGAGCTTTCCGCTCTGGAGCGCTATTTCCCCGCGGCGGAGGGGAGCGTCTGGTCCTACGACGTCGATACGGGAGAGCCGCTCAAAAGCCTCGTCATCACGCGGGTCGTGATGCGACAAGGGGAGCATTTCGCCCTAAGCAGCTCGGGGAGTGAGCCCGTCTTTTATCAGCTCAGGGAGGACGGGATTTTTCATCTCGACAGCGGGAGTTACCTGCTCAAGCTCCCTCTCGAGATCGGCACGACGTGGCGCTCGCGCGGCGGAGTCGCCGAGATTGTCGAGGTGGGCACCGACGTCCGCATCGAACGCGAGGAGGAGAGCGCGCACTTCAGTCCTTGCGTCGTCGTTGAGGAGCGCGGGCGAGCCAGCTCGGCGCGCATCCGCACAACGTACTGCGAGGGAGTCGGTGTCGTCCGGATCGAGACCGAGCTCGAAGGCGCGCTTCATCCCCGTCCCACCGTCGCCACCCTGCGCGGGCATCTCCTTGCTGAGGAGGCCGCACCTTCATCGCCCTAGAGAGACTCCGCGAAGATTTGCACGCGTAAACGAGGCCCCGCGCTCCATCGTGCGCGCCGCCCGAAGGAGCACCGGGCGACGTGGGGCGTGATTCCTCGCTACAGAAGCTTCAGAAGCTTCAGAAGCCTGGGTTGGTCTTGAGGCCGCCCGAGCTGCTCATCGAAGTCGAAGTCATGCTCGTGCTGTTCGTGCTTGTCGTGCTCATGCTCGTCGCGCTCATGGCGGTGCTGCTTCGCATCGTGCTCGTGTTTTTCGCGGGCGGCGCCTCGACTTTCGGCTCTTCCGGCTTCGGCGCTTCCGCTTTATTCGCCTCGGTGACCTCGCTGGCGTCTTCGGCCGCTTCAGCCTTTTGGGCGGCCTCGGCATCGGGCGTGCCGGCCTTGTCGCCCTCGGACGCTTCGTTTGAGGCCCCGGCAGCGCCAGCCTTGGTCTCTTCCGCGGCTCTCGAGGGCTCGATGGTCTCGCCTACCTTCTCGTCTTGGAGTTCGGGCGCGACCGGCGGCACCTCATCGTCGCCTCCGCTCATCGCGAAGACGAGCCCGAGTACGATGAGGACGAGGATCGCGATGGCGATAAGGGCCGCCCGCTTCTTTGCGGGGCCCCCATCCGCACCGCTCTCCGCGCGCGCGGGCGCTTGAGCGGGCGCCGCTTCTCGAGCAGCGTCCGAGTCGCCCGCGTCTCGGCGCGCGAGCGATGCGGCGTCATCGGCAATCTCGACGGTGGTCCGCTCGGACCCGGCCTGAAGCTCGCCGTCCGCTTCCGGTGCTGTGGCGGGCGGTGTCGCGCTCTCCTCGCCGATCGGCCCGTACCCCATCTCTTGCTCGAGATCGTCGATATTGAGCTGCTGCGTGGGTTCGGGCGTCGGCTCCTCGATCGCGGTCGCGACCTTGAGCTTCGCGATCGTCGGCGCCTTCATCATGGCCTGGGTGAGCTCGCGCCTTACCGTCGATGCCGAATCCGGACGCGCGGAGGGATCGTTCGAAAGAAGTCGATCGACGACCTCGGCGAGCGCTCCAGGCACCTGCGGGCGGACTTCACGGAGGCCGAGGGGCTCTGCGTCAGGCGAGGGCTCCGCGCGATGCCCCTTTCCAGCGAGCGCTTCGTAGAGAATGGCCCCGATGCTGTAGAGATCGCTAGCGACCGTGGGCTGTTCCCCTGCAAGGATCTCGGGGGCGGCCATGCGCTTCGAACGCGCGAGTTTGACCCCATCGAAGCTCGGGATGCGCCGTGCGATTGCCGCCGCGCGGTTCAGACCGAAACGCGTGAGCGTGGCGCGTCCTTCGCCCGTGACGAGGATGGCGCCTGGCTCGATGTCTCCGTGCACGATGCCCTGCCGATGCGCGGCCTGAAGTCCATCGAGGAGGCTGATGCTCATTCGGACCAGCTCATGCGCCGTGAGCGGCGGCGTGATGAGCAGTCGATCCGCGAGCGTCGGACCCGAAGGGAGATCGATCACGAGATATGCGCTATCATCCGCCGTGCGCCCGGATTCAACGAACCGTGCGATCGCCGGATGACTTACTCGCCTGCCCAGCTCCTGAAATTTCTCGAAGCCCTCGCGCGTCCACTCATCGGCCGCAGGCGTGAGCGTCGCGATCAAGACAGCTTTTTGCGTCTTCTCGTCGGTTCCGCGATACCAAACCCCCTCGGGGCTCTCTTCAATCGCTCGCTCGAGCTGAAATCGTTCGTTGATTCTATCGGCCATTTTCGATGGATGGTACTTCCCTGATGATGAGACGTCACTACCTCGCTGCGATCATCCTGATGATAACAGGTATTCCATTAAGTACACTCGCAGATTCCCCGTCAGAAGCCGAGCTGCAAAAGGCGCGTGAGACCTTCGCGCTGGGTGTCGAACTTGCCGAGGAAGGGCGCTGGGAGAGGGCGATTCAAGCCTTCCGCGAGGTGATGGAGGTGATGCCCGCTCCGCCCGTAAGGTACAACCTCGCGATGGTGCTGATGCGGCATGGCGACTTCCCCGAAGCCGAAGATCTTGCCGAGAGTCTCCTCCTCGATGAAGAGACCTCCGAGGAGCTCAAGGCGGAAGCCGTCGGTCTCATGATGGAGATGGAAGGTCAAGGCGGACGCATTTATTTCGACGCGCCGAGTACGACCGAGGCGATCCTTATCGACGGCTATGCAATCGGGCCAGACAACTACGAGCGAGGCTATCTGATGAGCGCCGGCCTTCATCTTATCGAAACTTTCCGGGGCGGACGGATCCTCTCGAGGCGGCGCGTCGAGATGCGTGCCGGTTCAGAGCTCCGCGTCACGCTTTCCGCGAGCGATCCGCTCCATTTCGACCTCTCGCAACCGGCCGAAACCAAAGCCGAGCCTGTTGTCGCCACGCCCCAACCGGTCGAGCGCGATCGCCCGGCTCGTGTCAAAAATAAGTGGATCTGGATCGGCGTCGGCGCCGCCGTTTTGGTGGGCGTCGGGCTCGGGGTCGGGCTCGGCATCGAAGCGAAGCCCGATCCCTTCGTCGGCGATCTCCAGCCCGGACAGCTTCGATGGTAAAGCGCATTTTTTTCAGCGGTCTTTCGCTTCCAATCCTTGCCGCGCTCCTCGCTTGCGGTGAGGCTCCGACCGAAATCATCCTCACCATCGATGCCGATCCCGGTGTCGAGGCCATGATCGATCATCTTGAGCTTATTGCGGATGACGGTCGCAGCGAGCCCCGCGTGGCTTCCACCGACATCGAAGCGGGCGCGTTCCCGAAAACCATCGGCCTGTTCGAAGAAGCCGAGGCCGCTGGGCCGATTTTAATCGAGGTGATCGGCCGATTGGATGGAATGAGACGCATCGAAGCGCGCGTCCGGATTCCTTTTGAAGAGGGCGCCTCGATTCGGCATACCATCCACCTCTTCGAGGAGTGTGTTGGGGTGTTTAGTTGCACTGAGGAGACGAGCTGCGGGCGCGGCGGGGCATGCGCGCCAATCGACGCACGTTGAGCTCGCTCGGGGCGAGGTGATCGCGCGCACGCGCTGCTAAAAGAGCTCGGTTTGGAGCCGGTGGTAGAGCCGCGGCACGGGAATCTGAAGCGCGCTTCCTTGGCGGAGGAGCGCCTGATTGAGAAGCTCGACGAAGCTCGAGGCGAGCTCGATCTCGGCGATGGGATCTTCGGCGTGGATGGTCATGTCGATCTGCTGCATCCCGGCCTGATGCCAGCGCGCGATTCGCGCTGCCCAATGCGACAGGCGGATCCGATCGCTTGGATGCCCGTCGCTTGCCGCGAAGCGAATCAACGTGCGGAGGCTCGAAACGCTGACATGTGCAAGCTCCCGAAAGCCCGCCGTATCGGTGATCACAGCCGCCGAGCGATGCTCCGCGAGTAAGTCGATCACGTCGGGGAGGAGGCGCTGCCCGCGAAAAAACGAAGGGTGCCGAAATTCGACGGCGGGATGGATGCCGCGCGGAAGCGACGCGAGCAAAATTTCGAGGTCTCTGAGCGCGCTCCGGCCTCGGTCAGGCGGGAGCTGAATAAAGGTCTGTGCGAGCTTGGGTTGGAGCGCCTCGACCCTCTCGAGGAACGGCTCGAGATCGCGGAGATCGAGCCGCCTCCCGATCGAGCGGCTGATGGACGCAGGAAATTTCGGGATAAACCGGAACTCGCGTCCCGAGGAATTGCGCCAGCGCGTCAATTGCTCGATGGGTGGGAGCGCGTAGAACGTGGAGCTCACCTCGACGACGCCAAACGCCTTCGCATATTCCTCAAGAAATTGTCCGCTCGCCGTTCCAGGGGGATAAAGGCGGCCAATCCAACGGGGCTCGCTAAAGATCGGAAGGCCGACGCGGATCGTCGTTGGATGACGCCCGCTTCCGCGCCTTCGGGCTGCGCGTTCGATGCGGCTGAGTTGCGCTTTTTCTTCTTCGTCGTCGAGGCCCGGGAGCGAGAACTCAATCGCATCGAGCGCCGCCGCATCCCTCACTCTTCCGAACTTCATCCGTGTTCGGCCGACTCTCCGTCAAGACGGAGCCGGCGGAGCTTCGAATGCCTTCGGGCATAGGTGAAATAGAGGATCATGCCAAGGGCGAGCCAGATGATGAGGCGCAGCCAAGTGTCTGCAGGAAGGCCGATCATGACGAAGAGACACGCGCTCGCGCCGAGCAGACCGATAAGCAAGGGAGCCTTCACTTTGAATCCACGCGGAACGTCAGGAGCGCGTTTTCGAAGCACGGGCACGGCGAGGCAGACGATCAAAAAGGCAAGGAGCGTCCCAATGGAGACGAGCTCACCGACAAGCGACATCGGGAGGATGGCGGCGGCGATGGCGACAAAGGAGCCCGTCACGAAGGTTGCGATATGCGGCGTATGAAAACGCGGATGCGTGCGATCGAAGAACGGAAGGAGATGATCGCTGCCCATCGCATAAAAGACGCGCGTCTGTCCGAGCATCAGGACGAGGATCACGCTCGTAAGGCCCGCGAGCGCCCCGAGCTTCACCGACGCCGTGAAAGCGGCGGAGGCTCCATCTGAAAAGCCTCGCAATGAGGCGATGCGATCGATCCCGAGTGCGATCGGCGCGGGGACGCCCAGCTCGCTATAATGGGCCACACCCGTCAGCGTGATCGAGACGAGGATGTAAAGGAGCGTGCAGATGGCGAGCGAGCCGAGGATCCCAATCGGAAGCGCTCGTTGGGGGTTCTTCGTCTCCTGCGCCATCGTGCTCACGGCGTCGAAGCCGATATAGGCGAAGAAGACGACGCCCGCGCCTGTAAGAACGCCGCCGAGGCCCCAGCCATAACGACTCGGCTCGATGCCGAAAAGCGAGTGAAGGAGCCGATCGAGCGCGGTCCAATCACTTTCGGCAATCGCTGTCACGGGCGGAACGAGCTGGCTCAACCCGCTGGCGGATGGATTGGCGATGAGATTTTCGCCGCTTACAACACCCATGCCGAGAAGGATGAAGATTAGGATGATCCCGACTTTGAGGAAGACGATCAGGTTGTTGACCCACGCGCTCTCGCGGATGCCGCGATAAAGCACCGAGGCAGCGAAAACCGCCACAAGGCTCGCAGGGAGGTTCACGATTCCATTGCGTGTGCTCCCATCCGAGAGGGTGACGGTCTCGAAGGGTCCCGCGCAGTAGACGATGGCAGCGTCCGGAATCGGGATGCCGAGCGAGCCAAAAAGCTCGACAAAATAGCCGCTCCACGCAATCGCGACCACAACGGCACCGAACGTATACTCAAGGATCAAATCCCAGCCGATGATCCAAGCGACGAATTCACCGAGCGTCGTGTAGGCGTAGGTATAAGCCGAGCCCGCGACGGGGATCATGGCCGCAAGCTCCGCATAACAGAGTCCGGCAAAGGTGCAAAGGAGCCCTCCAATGGCAAAGGAATACGCGATCCCTGGCCCCGAAAACTCATACGCTGCCGTCCCTGTAAGCGAGAAGATTCCAGCGCCGATGATGCCTCCAATGCCGAGCATCGTGAGATGAAAGGCCGTGAGGCTCCGATTCAGCGCGGGTCGGCTGTCGATATTGGGATCGGTCGCTTCACGAAGGACGAGGTCGAGCGGTTTTCTAGCGAATGACATCTCTCGGTCGCTCCAGTCGGCGGAGCTTGTAGAGTGGGGTATACCTGAAAGACCGAAAATAAACCGAGAAAATACGCGACTCGAGTGGCTTTCGGTCGTCGAGGGCG
>JAAZAH010000408.1 GCA_012514415.1 Sandaracinaceae bacterium | reverse complement strand
ACGATTTCACCCGCTTGGATGAAGCCGCGCGGTCGATCGGCTGAGTCAGGCTCCTCGCTTTGCGGCTGCCAATAGCTGCCGAGCGCACACCGCAGCCGGCTTAGCGCTTCACGCGCTGCCAGCCGCTTGAGCTCCTCGCCACAATCGCTCCGACGGCCAGCTCATCCACGCGCTCATTGAGCGGGATGCCGGCATGCCCCTTTACGTAATGGAGTTCGACCGCGCCGTGTTTTCGCATCGCCTCACGAATGGAAGCGATGAGCTCCACATTCTTTTTGGCCTTCCAGTTTTTTTGGAGCACGCCAATCGAATAGGTCGAATCGGTGAAGACGCGAAGCCGTTTGCCCGGCTCGGCTTTTTCGATAGCGCGCAGGATCGCCGTCAGCTCGGCGATGTTGTTTGTCCCCTGGCCGAGGTACTCGGCGAGCTCATAACGCGCCTCCTCGTCGATGAGTACGACGCCGAGGCCGGCAGGGCCGGGGTTGCCCTTACACGCGCCATCGGCATAGGCAAGCGTCTCCCCCTTTTCGGGAAGCTCAGGATAGCCACCCGCCGGTGAAGACGGCGTTCTTCGTGCGCTGCTCGACGCGCCTTGTTGGCTCTTTGTGCTCGCCTGACGCTCCGCCTCTCCAAAATCCGAATCCGGACGAATTGGCCCATCTGCGGGCGCAAGGTTTCGGCGGGCGGCGGCGTACGCCTTCCCATCGCCCTCGCGGTAGCGGATCTCGACGCGGCCTCCTTCTTCGATCAGCTCACCGCGCTCATCGCAGCGGGCCCAGACGAGTTGGCCACGGAGTTTCATTCGGCGGAAGGGCATGGCGATGGATAGCAAGGAGTGAAGCGCGGGCAAGAGGCAAGCGCTCGCGTCGCGGGATTGCTCCAAGCCTACACTGAGCGGGGCGGATTTCGTGGGCTTTTGGCGGGACCTGGGCCCGTCGGTGGGCCCGCGCCTGGCAAAGCATGCAGCTCGCATGCAGCTCGGCTCGGCTCGGTGAAAAAGAAAAACGGGCTCCGATTTGGAACCCGTTTTTCGTGATCTTTGTAGGCACGGGCGGGATTGAACCGCCGACCCCTACCGTGTCAAGGTAGTGCTCTCCCACTGAGCTACGTGCCTGTTCGCATCAATCGCTGCGAGGGCTGAGAGGCTTAGCTTTGCCTTTGGGATCTGTCAAGCGAGCAAGGCATTTTTTCTCTTTCGCGCACCTCGATCGCTCCATGACCGTGCGGGGTAGACTCCGTGTCTATGATGCATTGCGTCGTAGATTTATCGAATTCTCTGCGGTTTTTTTATGCGTTCGGATTTGCGATCGGCGGCGCTCGCTGATATCCATGCCCCCCATGCCCACGGCGAGCTCATCGGGCGGAGCTCCTCCCCCGCGTCCTCACCGCCCTTTTCCATCGGCCTCGATGCCGCTCCTTGCGAGCGAACGCCGCGCGCTGAAGCGAAAGCGGCTCCTCTACGCCGGGATCGGCCTCGCGATCGTCTCGGGGAGCGCTCTCGGTGTCGGCCTCTTACTGCTTCGCGGCGGCGCCGATGAGTTCGAGGACGATAGCGTGCTCTTCGATGTCGATGCGGAGGCGAGCTACGGCGCCGATGAAGAGGAAGGTGGCGAGGGCTCGCCCACTCCGGGTGGCGCGGAGATCATCGCCTTCGAGGAGGTCGTCACGGACGAGGCCGAGCATGATGGCGTCATCCGCACCACCTTTGGAAACGCGCGAAGCTTCCGTCAAGCCATCCTCAACGCGGGCATCTCGACCGGCGAGGCGATCGAGCTCGAACAAGCGCTCGATGGGGTGCTGGATTTCAGGCGCTGTCGCCCGGCCGACCGCATCGAATTCAGCCGCGACGCACAAGGCCGGCTCGCGCATTTCGAATACCATGCTTCACCCGTTGAGTTTATCCGAGCGACGCGCAACGAGGACGGCACGCTCAAAGCCCAAAAGATGGAAAGAGTCATCGAGAGGCAGCGCATCGCCGTCGGGGGAACCATTCGCACCTCGCTCGGCGATGCCGTCGAGGCGGCTGGATTCGGTCGCGGTATCGTCGGGATCTTTGTCGAGGTCTTCAGCGGACGGGCCGATTTTCAGCGAGACACACGCGACGGTGATACCTTCCGCATCATCCTCGATGAGGAAAGGCTCGAGGGACAGCTCCGTGGCTATGGGCGCGCTTACGCCCTTGAGTACAACGGCCGCCGGACCGGCGTCCTCCGCGCCTTCCTCCGCTCAGCCGATTCCGAGAGTGAATATTATACCGAAGATGGAGAGCCGCTCAGCGGATCCGTCCTTGCCGTTCCGTGCCGTTACGATGTGATCAGCTCGCATTTCAACCCGCGGCGAGTGCATCCCATCCTCAAACGTCCCATGCCGCATAATGGCGTCGATTTCGCCGCGCCGACGGGAACCCCGGTCGTCGCCGCAGCCGATGGCCGCGTGACCTGGGCGGGTCCAAAAGGCCCGAACGGGAACCTCGTCTCCATCCGTCACCCGAACGGCTACGAGACGCATTATGCGCATCTGCACACCATAGATCGGCGCATCAAGCCGGGGGTTGAAGTGCGAAAGCGTCAGCGCATCGGCCAAGTCGGCTCCACCGGGCGTTCAACGGGACCGCATCTTCATTTTGGCGTGAAGCATCACGGGCGGTTCGTCGATCCGATCAAAGTCCTGAACATGCCCGGTCCGAAGCTTCGGGGGAAACAGCTCTCGGACTACCAGGCCTATATGCGCCCGCTCAAACGGCAGCTCGAAGCGATCTCGGTGGGACGTTAGCGCCGCAGAAGCAAATCGGGCGCGCTGAGCTCAAAGAACCCTCGACCTCGCGGCGCGTCGCCTCTTATAGTGCGCTCTGCCTCGCTCTGCGTTCGATTGGCTGCGGCGCGGCTCGCCCTGCGCGCCATCTCGCAGCGCGCTCATCGATCTGAACGAGGTGAGCTCCATCATGAACCGTGCCTCCACGATCACCCTCTTTTCCGCCCTCGTCGCGACCGCGCTCTCATCGGGTGCGCTCGTCGGAGCGGGGCTGTGGGATCCGGTCGAGATCGAGCCGATCGCGCGGCTCCTAGCGGAGGGCGAAGCCACGCGCCCCCTCGATCGGCTCTTTGTCGGCGCGCTCGCCTTCGGCGAGGAGAAGATCCGCTGGATCTCGCTTCTCTTTGGCTTCTTCACGCTCGCCCTTACTTTCGGAACGACGGCTTTTCTAAGCGATCGACGCTCCGCGCTCTACGCGCTCATCCTCCTTAGCTCGACGCCCCTCTTTCTTCTCAATGCACGGCTCGGCATCGGGGCCATGCCGGCGATCTTCGCGCAACACCTCTCAGCGTTCGCTTTTTATCTGGCGCTCGCGCCGCAGCGCGATGGAAGAGCGACGCTTAAATCGCTCAAGACCTCGCTTCCTCTCGTCGCCCTCAGCGCGTGGATAAGCGTCTCGATTGCGGGCGTACTTCTCGGTCTGCTTCCGGGGCTCATCGCCGCTCTTATCAGTCGGAGTCCGTGGATCGAAGGACGCGGCGCCGGCGCGCTCCGCAATCCGGTGTACGTGGGAGCGATCGCGCTCACCCTCGTTCTCTCCGCGTTTCTACTTCGCGCCATTTTCCAGGATTCACCGGAGTTCAGTCTTTGGCTTGGTGGGGGCGCGATGGGCGATGCCCCTCCGGCCTTTCATCGCCTCGTCGAACGCGCTTTCCATGGACTTCTCCCGATCTCGGCGTTTGTGCCCGCGCTCATTGGCTTTGCGCTCTTTGGCGCCGATCGCCCAAACGATGGAAGGGACGAGGAGGGGGGCCTCAGCAAAGAGGAACGCGACGCCGCCCGTTTTATGTGCCTCCTCGGTGCGGCGTCCTATTTGAGCGCGACGATTTATGAAGCGCGTTATGGAGTGACGACGTTTGTGGCCGCGCCCGCGGTGGCCATCGCCGGAGCGATCGCGCTTCGAGACCTCGAGCGGCGCCCGGCCCCCGGTCACGGCGTCGATGGAGGCAATGGGGGAGAGAAGGGGCGCCTCATTGCCCTGTCCGGCCTCCTACTTCTGGGGCTTGGACTTCGCGATCTCTTCCTCTTTCCCGAAAGCTTTATCGGCTCGCTCCCGCTCCGCGCCGAAGCTCTACCCGAAGGCCTGAGTGAGACGATCGGAGGGGGCCCCACGCAAAAGCTCCTCCTCGGCCTCCCACTCATCGCGTTCGGCGTCCTCGCCTCCATCATCATCGGGGGCAACTTCAGCGCGGGTCCCACGCGCGATCGTCGAGCAAGCGGCGAGGAAGATCCGCGCCCTCGCTTTCGGCTCCTCGCATCTCCACGAGGCCGGCGTTGGCTCGCTCTCGGACTCATCGCTTATTTCCTAGTCGCCATTGCGGGCCTCCTTCACACACTCATCCCCACCGCGCTTCCCTTTCGGAGCATCGTCGGACTCGTCGCGAGCGTCACAGCCCTCGCGCTGCCGCTTGCGCTCGTGGCGTGTGCGGCGTTGCTCGCGCTTCATCGCCTCATCGCGCGCGTTCCCAATCAACGCGGCGGACTTCTCGCGTTCGGCGCCCTGCCCTTCGGCCTCTGCATCGCCTTCCTCGTGCTTCCCAATCTCGATGCGCAGTTATCGCCGAAAGAGACGCTCGCGCTTCTCGAGGAGGTCCACGACGGAAGCGCGCCCATCTACGCGCTCGACCAGAACGCGAAGGCCCTCTCGGCGTATACCGCGCTCGAGATCGAGCCCGATCCAGCGATGGCGTCGCTTCATCGCGCGCTTGCGGGCAAGGACCGCCTCTATCTGCTCTTCCCAAGGGCCCGCCTCGCCGAGCTGAATCGGGAGATCTGGTCCCGGACTCGCCGCCATCTCGAGGTCTTGAGTGATGCGAATCCCAATACGATCCTCGCAACCAACCTCCCCATCGAAGGCCGCAAAAACCGAAACCCGCTTGCGCCGCTCATCCTCGACGAACGCCCCGAAATCGAACATCCGGTGAAGGCGCGATTCCGCGGCGGATATGAGCTTCTAGGCTATGCGATCGAGAGCCCTCGCGGTGCGCTCGAAGCGGGCCGAAAGTTCACGGTCCGACTTTATTGGACGACCTCAAGGCGCGATACGCGGAACTACGAGATCTTCGTCCATCTCGACGGCCCCACAGGGCGAATGCACGGCGATCACCCTCCCCTCCGCGGCCTTTATGAGACGCGCTATTGGGGACCGGGAGATTTCCTCATCGACGAGCGGGAGATCCGTGTCCCGGGTCATTTCGCGCCAGGGAAATACACACTCCACGTCGGCCTCTATCGCGGCAAAGAGCGGGTCGAAGTTTTTGAAGGTCCGAAGGATGAAAACGATCGCGTCATTGCAGGCGAGGTCGAGTTGCGATAGGCCGAAGATGTACGCGATGTCAAAACCCCCCGTCGATAGACGATGCTATCCGAGGCATCCTGCCGAAAGCGTGTCGATTGAGTACGACGATGGGGAGACCTTTCTCTTTTCGTATCTCGAAGACATCAGCGAGATGGGCATCTTCATCCGATCGAGCGATCCCTTCCCGGTGGGGACCCGGCTCTCCATGCGCTTCCGCGATCATCCGCTTGAGCTCGAGGGCGAGGTCGTCTGGGTCAATCCTGTGAGGCTTGGGCCGAACAACCGGAACCCCGGGATGGGGGTGCGATTCCTCGATCTGGACGCCGATAAACGCGAGGCCGTCGTCGATGTCGTGCGGACCGTGGCCTATCTAGAAAGCCCTACGCTGAACTAAAGAGAGGATCTTTAGACAGCCGCGAGCGGCGTCCGTTTTTCGCGTCTCTTGGGAAGGCGCGGCGGAATGCCCCGAAGCGACAGCTCGAGGAGCTCGCGAAGCTCACGCGAGAGGTATTTGAACTCGACGCCCATCCCGCTCTCGCCTGCCTCACCGGCGCGGCGGTGAAAGGCGACTCGGCGCACCTCGCCTCTCAAATCGACCGGATAGCGAAAGCCCGGCGGCGTGAAGCGAAGCTCGACCTCTTCGCCAAGTTCAAGCGGAAGCGCCGTCTCGATGAACACACCGCGTGAGGAGAGATCGCGCGCCATGAAGGGGATCGCACCATCCCAATAGTCGGAGCCAAGACGAACCGGGAGCTGAATCCCGCGCCTCAAGCTCGTGCGCGCTCTACCAAGGCCGAATTTTCTCTGCATCGCTGATCTCCAATAGAGACATCATGCGACACTCTCCCACATCAGCGCAAAATAATGGCGTTCTCTTCTTCGAGCATTGCGCTTCCGTCGAGAAAACTCCCCGGCGTCACGCGTCCGCCGGATGCACCCATCTCGTAGAAGAAGAAGCCCTCATGCCCCTTCATCGTCGAGCTTCCCGAGCAGAAAAAATCCATCTTGAGCTCGGGCACGTGAAGGTGAAAGCGACGGTGGACGTGGCCATGAAGGAAAAGCGCGCCCGGGAAATATTCGAGGACATCGAGGAGCTCCTCCCGATTATCCAAGCCGTGGCGTGCGTGATCCGGCGTCCCGTCTTCGAGAAAGGGCGCGTAATGCGTTGCGAAAACGATCCTTCGATCGCGGAGCTCCGGGCGATCGCGAAGGGACCTCAGCGCGCGAAGCTGCGTTTCGGGCACAGCACCACTTGAAAGCCAAGGCTCGGGATTGGGCCGGGCGGACTCAAAGCTGATGAAGGCGAATCCATCGGCGAGCCGTACGCGCGGAAAGGACGTGCGCCCAAGATCGCACCGGAGCGCTTCGCCGAAGATCGCTTCGAACCGTTCATCCCCCCCATCGCGTAGATAGACGTCATGGTTTCCGGGCATGACGATGGGATCGGCGATTTCAAAGAGCGGATCGAGAAGGCGTCGCGCGAGCCGCATCTCGCCCTCGGTGCCAAGCGCCGTAAAATCGCCGGTGATGACCACGAAATCGGGCCGAAGCTCGCGTGCAAGCTCCGTCAGCTGCTCGATCTTTTGAGGCGCGTCGCGATAGAGCCGACGCCTCCGAAGCCAGAGGTTCCCGAGACCGACGAGCCGCTTATTGAGGAGCGCGCTCATCGGCACACGATCGAACCCGTCTTCGACATGGAGGTCGCTGAGGTGGAGGAACTTCACGCCGAGGAGCCTATCAGAGAGCCGGCTCGATCTGGGCCACGAAGGCGCGCTCATCAACCCGGCGCCCTCTT
>JAAZAH010000407.1 GCA_012514415.1 Sandaracinaceae bacterium | reverse complement strand
TGACCTCTTGGATGGGCGCGCTATGATCCTTCGGATTGACGCAATCGGTCGCACCGAGCTGTTTGGCAAGCTCGAACTTCGAGGGGTTGATGTCGATCGCGATGATCCGCCCGGCCTTGGCCATCACGGCGCCCTGAATGGCGCTGAGCCCGACACCGCCAAGCCCAAAGATCGCCACGGTCGATCCTGGAGTGACCCTCGCCGTGTTGATCACGGCGCCGATCCCGGTCGTGATCCCACAGCCAAGAAGGCAGACCTTGTCGAGTGGCGCGCTCTTATTGATTTTGGCGAGCGCGATCTCGGGAACAATCGTGTACTCGCTAAACGTACTCGTCCCCATGAAATGGTGGATCGCTTTACCTTTCGCCGAAAAACGCGTTGTCCCGTCGGGGAGAAGCCCCTTTCCTTGAGTTGCGCGGATGGCTTGGCAAAGGTTGGTCTTCCCGGAAGTACAAGACTTACACTGGCGACATTCGGGGGTGTATAGCGGGATGACGTGATCGTCGACGGCAATGTCCTTTACGCCGGGGCCGACTTCAACGACAACGCCCGCACCTTCATGCCCGAGAATGGCGGGGAAGACGCCCTCGGGATCATCACCCGAGAGGGTGAACGCATCGGTGTGACACACTCCGGTCGCCGCAATTCGGACCATGACCTCGCCTTCCTTCGGAGCGGCGACTTCGACTTCCTCGATCTCGAGCGGCTTTCCAGCTTCCCAAGCGACTGCAGCACGTGACTTCATGAGACCTCCAACAGTTGCGATCTGGATCCGTTCTGGATCCATTCAGGGTGCATTGCGAAAGTAGTGACGCGTACATCTTAGTGGATCCGGTCAGAGGATGCCCACTCGGCCATCCCGTGCTGTGCGAGCAAAATCCGCGCTCCAACTACCCAAACCCTGGCGATCGGGGCTAGAACAAGGGCGTGAGGGCTGCTCTGCTCATCGCCGCGCTTTCGGTTTTCCTCGTCGCGTTCGGCTTTCGAAACGATCCGGACGCCGTTCTTCAAGCGATCGAGAGCGGTGAATTCGGCCGCCGGGCCGGGGCGATTGAGACCATCGTCCGGAGAGGCTCGCCCGAACTTCATGCCCTGCTCCCCCCGCTCATCCTCGATGAGGACCCCCGCATTCGCGAGATGGCGATGGACGCCGCGAGCGCGCTCGGTCTCGAAGAAGCCGTCGCCCCGCTTTTCGAGATCCTTCGCTCGGGTGATGAGGCTGAACGGATCCGCGCTGTCAAAGCGCTTGCCGCGATCGACAGCCCATCGGCCCGTGACGCTCTCTCGCGTGCGCTCCTCGATCCGGTCACCGAGATACGCGTTGCCGTTCTATCGAACGCGCGCGTTCAAGCGGAGCTCATCGCACCAGCGGCGTCGGCCCTCGACGATGTGGACGCTTCAGTTCGCGCTCTCGCGGCACGTGCTCTCGGCGAAAGCGGCGAGCAGAGCGCGCTTCTCAGTCTGATCGGCAAGCTCGGTGATCCATCAGTCGACGTCCGAGTCGCCGTCGCGCGCGCACTCGGGGAACTCGGCGCGGAAGAAAGCATCCCGGCGCTCGGTGGAGCGCTCGAAGATCCCGAAGGTCACGTGCGCGAAGCGGCGGCCATTTCGCTCTCAAAGATCGGCGGAGAAGTCGCGCGACAGCTCCTCCTT
>JAAZAH010000406.1 GCA_012514415.1 Sandaracinaceae bacterium | reverse complement strand
GTTCGAGGCCGACCGAACGGAGTTCGGGCGGAGCGACCTCAGTGGGGCGATCTGAGAGGTCCGAGACCTGAGTCCCGAGACCTAGGTTGAGCCTACCGAACCAAGCCGACCTAGGTTCAGCGACTGGACACGATTCGCAAAAACGCCCCAAGGTCGGTCCTTGAGGCGTTCTTTCGTACAAGGGGCTCGCTCATCGCAGAGGCCCGTCACTCACAGCCTTCGATCACGGCTCGTTTTCGACTTCGATGCGGAACTCAACGCGTCGGTTTGCCGCGTGCTCTTCATCCGTACGCGCATCGGCGATGATCGGGCGATCCGGGCCGAATCCATGCGCGGACAGTCGGCGGCGATCCACTTTTCCGTGGCGGATGAGGTGCTGCATCACGGACCGAGCGCGCTTCTGTGAGAGGCTCACGTTGTACGCGCGTCTGCCGGTCGAGTCGGTATGGCCTTCGATGCGAATATGTGTGATCTCCGGATGCGAGTTGATGACGTTCGCGAGCTGTTCGAGAAGCTCGAAGGAGCGACGCTCGATGACGTGACCGTTCCTGCGGAAGTAGATCGAGTCGTGAATCTTGATCTCCTTCTCATCGAGCTCCACGAGCTGGCGCTGCGGGCAGCCCATGAACTCGGGCGGGCCCGGCTCATCCGGGCAGTTGTCGAAGCGATCGACGACGCCGTCGCCATCTCGATCGGGGAAGGGGCAGCCCTTATTGAGCGCTGGACCGGCCTCATTCGGACACTCGTCCTCGGTGTCGGGGATGCCGTCGCCGTCGTTGTCGAGATCGGGGCAGCCATCTTCGTCTTGGAAGCCGTCCATATCTTCCGCCTCGTTCGGGCACTGATCCTGCTCGTCGGGGATGCCGTCGCCGTCGTTGTCGGGATCGGGGCAGCCGTCTTCGTCCTCAAAGCCGTCGAGATCCTCAGGTTCGTCCGGGCATTGATCGTCGACATCGGGGATGCCATCGCCGTCGCGATCACCCGGGCGAACGCGAAGAACCTGGGTTCCCTGGACGATGGTCTTTACGCGATGACCAAAGGCGACGTCGACGCCGGCCGTGGCGACGAGTCCGAGCGAGACTCGGGGAAAAAGAACGTACGCCTCAGGCGAAACGTAGACGCCCACGTTGCGATGGAAACGGTAGCCGAGCTTAACACCGACCTCGAGGCCGCCGAGCCCGGTCTTTGCCCACGGGCGAGCGATCTCATCTCCCTCGACCGTCGGATCTTGGAAGGGCTGCACCTGGATCTGCCCGACCATGATGCCCGCAATCGCTAGGGCATGGAATCCGGTCTCGACGGGATCCGTGATGCGGATATGCGTTCGGATGCCGAGGAGGAAATTGCTAAGTGTCCCCTCGCCTGCATTCGGATTGAAGCGGAGGCGTGCGCCGATAGCGACGCGCTCGGTCACGAAATAACCACCGCCGATATGAAGTCCGTGGCTGAAGAGGCTGAGGCCGCGATTCACTCGAACGCAAAATTCACCCGGAGGGGCGTTACATCCCTCGGTGCCCGAAAGGATATAGCTATCGTTGGTGCGATCCTCGTCGGTTTGCGGATCGACGCCATGCCCGATGCCCTCGGGGCGAGAGGTGGCGTGCATATTCGAGTGGGCCGTCGCGACACCGAAAGAATATCCGAGCTCAACGAAGCCGCGCTCCCCGCGGTCGCCATCGTCGAGGCTGCGAGAGCGCCTGTCTTCGCATTTACCGCTGACGCACGCGAGACCAGGTTGGCAATGCTCGTCGAGGCCGCATGTCTGTCCGTGCATTCTCGAACCGGGCGCGATGTCGTCACCGGCTGCGGCGAGTTCGGCTTTTGCCTCGTCAAAGAGCTCCTGATTGTCGGGCGTGACAACCATCGGGTCGATTTTGGCGTCCGGATCGACGATCAGCGCCTCTTTGAAGACAGCTTTCGCCCCCTCGCGATCCTCTGGATTCTTTGCGGCGACGATGACGCCGCGGAGGGATTGGAGGCGGCCGACGTCAACGGCGGTGCAGCGCTCGGCGCACATCTCAAGGCCGTCGTCGACGTATCGAAGCGCCTGATCGAGATCGAGATCGAAATAAGCGTTCTGGGCGCGTTCAATAAGGAAGTTCACGCGTTCGTCGGATTGAGCGTGTGCGCTAACGCAAAACAGCGTGATGGCGAGGAGGGGGAGAGCTTTTTTCAACATGGGACGAAGCGACTATATCAGCGCGCCGTTTGAAAGTGAGGAAAAGTGTCCGGGGAATATTTCCGGTCGCAGCGAGTCTAGGGAGGGATCGCGATGGAATTCAACCCTGGAGATGATCGTGCAGAAGAACCTAGGTTGAGTGCGGAAGGACCTGGAGATGATCGTGCGGAGGGACCTAGGTTGAGTGCGGGACGAAACTCTGCGCCCGGCGTTGCGATAATAGGGTATGTCAAAAGCTCGCCCTGTATTCGCCGGTGATGTCGTCCACATTCAGCGCCGAACGCGCCGCGGTTACTATTTTCTCATCCCTCGCCCGCGCGTGATCGAGCTGGTCCGCTATTGCTACGCGGTCGCAGCGAAAAAGTACGGACTTCGACTGCACGCGATCTGCGTGATGAGCACGCATGTGCACGTAATCGCGACCGATACGGAGGGTCGGCATCCGGACTTCACCGCCTACGCGCATCGACTGATCGCGCTCGGGCTAAAGCGCCTCTACGGGATTGAAGGCACAGTATGGAAAGAAGGCGGCGTACCGGTGCAGCGTCTTATCGGACATGCGGCGATCACCGACGCGCTTGGCTATGTCCGCGTCAACCCCGTCGCCGCCGGAATGGTTCGCGACGAAGCGCGGTACCCGGGCGTTCTCGGCGCAGATGAATCGGCGCCGCTCACATCATACAAAGCAGAGGTCTGCCGCCCGTCCTGCTTTGGTGCCAAGTCGCATCTCCCGCTCACCGAAGAGCTCGAGCTCGGCCCTCCGGAATGTTTGCTCGACGAGCTCGGCTGTGACGCGGCTGCCTCCGCCATCGCCGAGGCGATCTTGCGCCGAAGGGAAGAGGCTCAGAGAGAACATCGCAAAAGGCGACGCGCTTACCTAGGCATCCGAAAGGTCCTCCGTGCGAATATCTGGACGCGGGCAGGTGAGCTTGCCCGCGCCGAGCGAAAGCCGACTTTCAAAGGCGTCATTGCCAAGGCCATCCGCAGTGCACACGAGACGCTTCGGCGCTTCCGAGAAGCGTACGCGCTCGCCCGCGCCCGTTTTCGAAGCGGCGAGACAGATGTCCAGTTCCCTCCGGGGACCTACTATATGCGCTGGCGCGTCGGATGCCGCATCGCCGGCACGCGAAGCTAGCTTTCGTCTCATGCGGAGCAAGATCGCCGCGAGCGAGTGAGCTAGCGCCTGAAGAAAGTCCCAGTCGGACCGCCCGCGCTCGTCTTGCGGGATGCACTCCTCCGTCTTTTCAAGAGTTTTGACACTCAAGCAGCACCCGTAAGAGGAAAATCCACCTTGGTGCTGGATCTCGCGGCGATGCGTGACAGTCTCAACCGACGACATTCATCGGTGAAGGATATGACGAACCGCATTCGCATCGGCATTCTTGGCTACGGCAACCTGGGTCGCGGAGCAATCCGTGCGATTGAGGCGACCCCCGATCTCACCCTCCAAGGGATCTATACGCGTCGCAATCCACTCACGCTAAGCGAAGAGACCGGTCTCCCCTTCTTCGGCCTCGACGCACTCGACGTTACCCAGGTTGAGCTCGACGTCCTCCTTCTCTGCGGCGGATCCGCCACCGATCTTCCTGTCCAAGGGCCTGAATACGCGCGACGCTTCGTCACCGTCGATAGCTTCGACACACATGCCAAGATTCCCGAGTACTTCGCCCAGGTTGACGAAGCTGCACGCGCCGGAGATCGCCTCGCCATCATCTCAACCGGCTGGGACCCCGGCCTCTTTTCTCTTCACCGCCTCCTTGGTGAAGCCATTCTCCCCAAGGGCGAGACCTACACGTTCTGGGGGCGCGGTCTCAGCCAAGGCCACTCTGACGCTCTCCGCCGCATCCCAGGAGTGAAAGCCGGTGTCCAGTACACCATTCCCAACGAGGCAAGCCTCGAGGCCATCCGCGCGGGATCGCGCCCCAACCTGGGTCCCGCAGAACGGCATCAGCGCGAGTGCTTCGTTGTCCCGGACGAAGGGGCCGATCTAGACGCCCTCCGCGAAGCCATCGTGACCCTTCCGCATTATTTCGCCGACTACGACACCACGGTCCACTTCATCGACGCGGAGACTCTCGCCCGCGAACACGCCGCGATGCCCCATGGCGGCGTCGTCATCCGCAGCGCCACCACCTCCGATGCGACCAACCAGGTTGTCGAATTCCGCCTCGCGCTCGACAGCAACCCCGAGTTCACGGGCGCCGTCCTCGTCGCCTACGCGCGAGCCGCCCACCGTCTCTACCAACGCGGCGAACGCGGCGCGCTCACACCCTTTGACGTGGCCCCCGGCCTACTCTCGCCGCGCAGCCCGGACGAGCTCCGCCGCGATCTCCTATAAATCCGGATCGAGGAGCGGCGCGAGCGGATTTCTGCCGGCGCGGGTTGAACCATCCAGGCCATCGAGATCGAGCCGGCTCAAGTCCACACGTGGCGCAAACGCCTCTCGGTGAAGCGCCTCCGCCGCCTCTTCTGCACTCTTTCCTGTACCGCAGATCGCGTGTTCCCCAAGCGGGTCGATGAGGCAAGCCTCTTCATCTCCCGTCACACGCAAAACAAGACCCTTTCGATGTTTCTTGAACCGAGGAGAGCGGAGAAGCATTGCAGCGAGCTTTCCTCCGCCCCGCTTCTCCAACCGCACCGGAATCGCGTACCCGCTCCGCCGAAAGAATCCGGGATCGGTCTCGAGCGTACCCATCAGATCGTGAATGCACCCTTCATCGATCGCACGCGCGCACCGTAGCATCGCCCGCTCCCCTATCAGCCGAGCCCGAAGCATCCGCTCTGATTCAGAGAGCCCACTGAGCGCCCGCTGCGAATATCGCTCGAACTCACCGAGCGCTTCTTCGCCAAACGCCGCGTGTGCGCGGAAAGCATCAAGATAATACTGAAGCTGCTCGCGCTCATCTCGAACGCCCGCTTCGTCCAAAATCGCCTTGGCGATCCCCGGACCGATCAATCCTACAAGATCGCCAACGAACCAAGGCGCAACAATCGATGCCTTCGCCGAATCGATTCTGAAAAAGCCGATGAGCCGCTCTTCACCAGACAGTGCAGAAAGCGCGCGTCGCCCACTACGATAGGCCAGCAAGCGCTCGTACGCGCTCCGAACCTTCGCTCCCACACGGTGGAAGAAGTTCCTCGTCGACGCCTCCTCCAAGATCATCTCCGCATGTGCGAGACGCGCCGCACGATCGAGTAAGGACGCCACCGCCAGATCCTGCGCTGGATCCCGACTCTGATGTGCGCGTCGATCCGGACGACGCAACGCATCGCTCGTCATTTCGAGGGCGACCGCCGGCTCCCCCGCCAATAGAAAGAGCGAAGCCATTGTCCGCATGATCTCGGCCCGATCCGAATCGATCATCGACGCCGGACGAAGCATTCGGGTTTCGGGGATCGCTCGAACGGCCGATGCGGCCTCCACGAAACGCCCCTGTCGAAGGTAGAGATCGGCGAGCTCACGGTGCGGATTTCCGTAGCTCGGCTCGCGCATCCTCGCGGCCTCAAGGAGCGCGCGCTCACTCTCTTCAAAGCGAAAGAGGCCGCGCGCTGCCTCGGCAAAATTCGTCAGGTCCACAAGGAGCGGCATCGCTCCGCGCCGACGACGCGCCTCGACCGCTTCTTTGCACGCTTCATAACTCCGCTCATCCTCACCGGCCTCAAATTCGATCGCACACAGCGAGTTAAGCGCGATCTCCTCGAGCTGTGGGTCGTTCTTATCGAGCGCCGCTTGAACCGCAGCCCGCGCCTTATCGAGCTCGCCAAGCTTCATCAGCGACCATGCGGTCTCGGCGCCGCGATCGATTCCGTAGAGCGCCTTCAGCTCCTCCATGCGGTCGAGCCACTCCTGATGCTGCCCAAGCGCATAGTGCGCCCAAGAGAGCTCGTGGAGAATCTGGGCGTGCCAGCGGACCGTGTCCGGATCGTAGACTGGATGCCGCGCCTCGTAGAGACGTCGCGCCTCCCGAGCGTGCCTGAGCGCCTTCGGAAAGTTCGCCTCTCCGTAATAATGGATCTGCGCCATCGCGAGATGCGCCACATACGAATTCGGATCTTTTTTGAGTAACGCCTCCGCCGATTCGCGTGCGTCGATGTATCGACCCGAAAAGACAAGCGAATAAAGCGAAAGTTCCTCCGGCGTTCCAGAAAGTCCGAATCCGAAGCCCCCAGCCTCATCATCGCGCGCAAACGTCGTCCTAGGACTCACAGAGAGCCCGAAAGTGGCCCCGAAAATGAGGATGAGGACGAGCACGCGCTTCACCGATTCCATCCTCCGCCTTTAGCGCGCGCGAAGCCCCGCCCGCGCCAGCCGATCCAGCGCACGACCAAGCGCATCCCTCACTACTGGCAGAGCGTCATCGATGCCGCGAAGGAGCGTCAGCCGATGCGCGAAGACATGAGGTGCGAGCGCCTCGAGATCCTCCGGCGCGACGTAATCCCGTCCGTGAAGGAGCGCCCTCGCCTGAAGCGCGGGCAAAAGGAGAACGAGTGAACGCGTGCTCGCCCCCTGAGCAACCCGCGGGTCCTCTCGGGTATCACGCGCCAGATCGACGAGCGCTTCCTTGATTGCCGGCGCAATCGACACCTGACGGCGCGCAGTCTGCCTCACGCCTAAGAGCTCCGCGCGGCTCACTCCTTGCTCACGTGCCGACAGTTCGAGCGGAACCGCCGGATACGTACCCAGCACCGCAAGCTCACTTTCCCGATCGATCGGCTCCATTCGCAGCTTGAAGAGGAAGCGATCGAGCTGCGGCGTCGGTAGCGGGTAGGTCCCTGCCAAATCGAGCGGGTTCTGCGTCGCCACCACGAAGAAAAGCGAATCGAGTGGATGCGAGCGATCGTCGATGGTTACTTGCTTCTCCGCCATCGCCTCGAGCATCGCCGCCTGAACCTTGGGCGAGGTTCGATTGATCTCATCTGCGAGGACGATATGCGCGAAAACCGGCCCGCGCCGAAACTCAAAGCGCCGCGCCTCGGGATCGAAAATATTGGTCCCCGTAATATCGCTCGGCAAGAGGTCGGGCGTAAACTGGATCCTCCTGAAAGAGGGGAGATCGATGTCGGGGTCGGCGAGAATCGCCTCACCGAGCGCACGCGCGAGTGTCGTCTTTCCGGATCCCGGGAAATCCTCGAGCAGAACGTGACCATCCGCCACGAGCGCAATCAAGAGAAGATCGATGATCTCATCTCGACCTTTGACAGCAGCGGACAGCCGCCTCTTCAGCCGGGAGAGCACCGCGCTCGCCTCTTGGATGGAGAAGCTCCTGGCCTGAATCTGCTCGGATAGTGCGTGGGTTTGGTTCATAGATTCAACGTGCGAAAAGCCATGAGATGGGATCGAGAGCGCCAAGGAGACGGCGTGGCCATGAGACGGCCTCGCGGATCTCCTCGCCAAGCGCCCGGTCGATCGATTGTAGCTCATTGGGATGAGGCCGTGTGCTTCCCCCAAACGCCTGACTCAGATGGGCCTCGGTGAGCGAGACAAGATGCGGAAACTCCCGGCTTACTCGTCGCGCAAAGGCCTCTGGGCTTTCGCCGCGTCGCCGCCTGATGCCGAGCTCAGAGAGTCGGTCGAGTCGCGCCCGATACCGCGCGCTCGGGCTTTCCGGCGCAATCCGGCGGATCCATTTCCAGCAGAAGAGAACGAAAAGGACGGTAAGGAGGATCGCCTTCAGGCCGATCGTGAGCCCGCGAGTCAGTGTTTCAAGGTCGGGGAGAAGCCGCACCGGGGCTTCATCGGGAACGCGCTCGGGAGCCTCGCCGCGCCGAAGCTCGCCAAGGAGCCGCGTGAGATCGGCGTCCGGCAAAGGCGGGGGCGAATCCATCGAACTATGCGGCTGCACATCGGCAATGATCCATCCCGCTCCCTCGAGATAGACCTCGGCCCAAGCATGGCTAAAGGCATCGGTCAGAAGCAGCGCCGAACCGCCCCTCCGCGCAAGCTCCGGGATCGCATAGCCCGTTGAGACTCGCGCCGGAAGACCGATCGAGCGAAAAAGCATTGTCGCGGCGTGCGAGAAATGAACGCAATAGCCGACCAGATCACCGAAGAGAAAATCCGCCGTCGGATCGCCGCTCTTTCCCGCTGTATGACCGACCGAGGTCGTATAGGTCCCCTCTCGCTCGAGCCAGAACGTGATCGCACGAATCTGCGCGATCGGCTCGTCGTGGTAGCTCGGCGGAAGCATCTCTTCGATGATCGACCGAGCCAAGGCTTGGTAGCGCGGATCATCCGGAACTTCGAGATAATGAGCGCGCATCTCCTCCGACCATGAAGGATCGCCGGCGGCGCGCCCGACGAGCTCGACGTCGCTCCCCGTCAGCGCCTGTGAAACCACCCGATACGTCCGTTTGAAGCGCCGGGGATCGGGGTTGGGTTCGGCTTCAAATCGGACGGGCGATTCGAGTCCAAAAGGCCGGAAATGATCCGCGAGAAGACCTACGCTGGTAACGACCTCTGTCCGAAGATTGGAGCTCGGCGGCGCAGCGACCTCTTCGGTCGGTCTCGGAAAGCCCGTCGCGTTGTCGCGATCGTAG
>JAAZAH010000405.1 GCA_012514415.1 Sandaracinaceae bacterium | reverse complement strand
GTACGATGAGCCCCTTCCAGCATGGAGAGGTCTTCGTCACCGACGACGGCGCCGAGACCGATCTCGATCTCGGCCATTATGAGCGCTTCACGACCGCCACGATGACGCGCGAGAATAACTTCACGACCGGCCGCGTCTACGACGCCGTGATCGCGAAGGAGCGCCGCGGCGAATATCTCGGCGCCACCATCCAGGTCATCCCGCACATCACCGACGAGATTAAGCATCGCGTCCGCCAGGTCGCGCAGAAGGTCGACGTCGCGATCGTCGAGGTCGGCGGGACGGTCGGCGATATCGAATCGCTCCCCTTCCTTGAGGCCGTTCGCCAGCTGAAGGTCGAGGTCGGGCACGGCAACTCCGTGAGCGTCCACGTCACGCTGATGCCCTATATCGCCGCCGCGGGAGAGCTGAAGACCAAGCCGACGCAGCATTCGGTAAAAGAGCTCCTCTCGCTCGGGATCCAGCCCGAGATCATCATCTGCCGCGTCGATCGCGAGCTGCCCAAGGAGCTCCGGCGGAAGCTCGCGCATTTCTGCAATGTGCAGGAGAGCGCCGTCATCGCCGCGCAGGACGCCGCGACGATCTACCAGCTCCCGCTCATGCTCCACGAGCAGGGCCTCGACGCGCGCCTCATCGAACGGCTCAATATCTGGACGCGCGAGCCTGATCTACGCATCTGGCGGTCCATCACCGAAAAGGCGCTTGATGAGGAGCGCGAGACCGTCTCCATCGCGCTCATCGGAAAATACGTTCACCTCCGCGATAGTTATAAGAGCCTTCATGAGGCGCTCGTCCACGGCGGGCTCGAAAATGATGTGAAGGTCGAGCTCGAATATATCGACAGCGAGGATCTTGAAGATCTCGAGGAGGGTGCTTTTGAAGAGCGTCTCAAGCCGCATGATGCGATCCTCGTCCCCGGCGGCTTCGGTGAGCGCGGCGCCGAGGGGAAGATCCGCGCGATCCAATACGCGCGCGAAAATGACATCCCCTTCTTTGGCATCTGCCTCGGCATGCAGATGGCGGTCCTCGAGTTCGCTCGGAATGTCTGCGGAGTCGAGGGCGCTGCGAGCGGCGAATTCGAGCCCGAGGCCGAGGAGCTTGTGATCGCGATGCTCCAGGAGCAGAAGCATGTGAAGGATCGCGGCGCCTCCATGCGCCTCGGGGCCTATCCCTGTAAGCTAAAAGAGGGCTCCCTCGCGCATGCGATTTATGGCGCAACTGAGATCCAAGAGCGGCATCGTCATCGCTTCGAGGTCGCGCCCGAATATCATGAGCGTCTCGAAGAAGGCGGGCTCGTGCTGAGCGGGCTCTCTCCCGATGGGAAGCTCGCCGAGATGATCGAGCTCCCTGGCCACCCCTTCTTCCTTGGATGCCAATTCCATCCCGAGTTTAAGAGCCGCCCCTTCGCGCCGCATCCGCTCTTTACCGCCTTCGTCCGAGCCGCCCGCGAGAACGCGCATCAGAGCAGAAACTAGGCGGATCTGGGCGGTTGTGTGTGTGACTTGAGGAATGTGTGCAAACTGCGGCTGAACCGACCTAGGTTGCCGCAGAAACCCAACCTAGGTTGTCGCTTCGCCCGCGTAACATGTTAAATTAAAAAGAAAAAACGCGCGCTAGCCTCTCGCTCTACGCCGAAAGGCCCCGTCTCGGCCGCTCCGGTTTCTATCCCAGATGCGGACGCCGTTTCGCTGATTTATATTGGTGGGAGAACCCGACTTCATGGAGATCAGCGAAATTTCACATCTCACCGAGGCCGAGGGAGAACCGCTCCGCCTAGACGAGGCGCGACCCGAGTATTTTGTCAACCGCGAGCTTTCATGGCTCGAGTTCAATCAGCGCGTGCTCGATGAAGCACGCGATCCTCGCGTACCGCTTCTCGAGAGGTTGAAATTTCTCGCCATCACGCGGACGAACCTCGATGAGTTTTTCATGGTGCGTGTCGCCGGCCTCGTCGAGCAGCGCGATGAGCGTATTCGTGATCTGCCGCCTGACGGCATGAGTGCGGCGGAGCAACTCGACGCCATCGCTGCGCGCACTTCGCGGATGATCACCGATCTGTCCACCGTCTTTTTGGAAGAGCTTCTGCCTGAGCTCCGAAAAGCCTCGGTCGATCTACAGCATCCCGCCGAACTTCCGCCGGGCGAGAGGGCGCGTCTTTCGACCTATTTCTTCGAGCAAGTTTTCCCCATCCTCACACCCCTCGCCATCGATCCGGGGCATCCCTTTCCGCACGTTCCAAATAAAAGCCTGAACCTCATCGTGATGCTTGCGGCACGTCGGGGCGAAACGGCTTTCGCCGTGCTTCAGGTCCCGAGCGTTCTCCCGCGCCTCGTCCCGGTCGAGACCGACGATCCGAATGTCTCCGCCTTCGTCCTTCTCGAAGACGTGATCGCCGAACATGCTGGGAAGCTTTTCACCGGCTTCGAGTGCCTTGGGGCGTGGCCGTTTCGCGTCATCCGCAACTTCGATCTCTCAATCGACGAGGAAGAGGCCGAAGATCTCCTCGAGATGATCAAGGAAGAGGTGCGGCGACGCGATCGTGGGCGCGTTGTGGCGATGACCGTCGACAACCTCTGCCCGCGCGAAGCCATTCACCTTCTCGAGCGCTCGACGCGGGTGGATCCGAAATTCGTCGTCAAGATGGACGGACCTCAAGCGGTCCATCAGCTGCTTGGGCTGGCGAAGCCGCTCAAAGAACGCTCCGAACTCTGGGATCCTCCCTTTTCGCCAGTCCTCCCCGCATCGCTTGAACGCGGCGAGGATCTCTTTGCCGAGATCAAGCGCGGCGACGTCCTCCTCCACCATCCCTACGAGAGCTTTGATCCGGTTGTCACGTTCATCGAGCAAGCGGTCGCCGATCCCGATGTCCTCGCGATCAAGCAGACGCTCTATCGAACGAGCGCCGACAGCCCGATCGTTCGCGCGTTGATTCGCGCGGCGGATCAAGGCAAGCAGGTCGCTGCACTCATCGAGATCAAGGCGCGCTTCGACGAAGAGAACAACATCCACTGGGCGCGAAAACTCGAGGAGGCGGGCGTTCATGTGGTCTATGGCCTCGTCGGGCTAAAGACGCATTGCAAGGTCACGCTCGTTGTGCGGCGCGAGGGCAATGAGCTCGTCCGCTACTGTCACTTCGGCACGGGAAACTACAACCCGAATACCGCGCGCCTCTATACCGATCTCAGCCTCTTCACCGCGCGCCGCGATCTGGGGGAGGATGCGACGGCGCTCTTCAATCTGCTCACCTCGTGCACCGCGCCGCGAAGCTGGAAGAAGCTCGTCGTCGCCCCGCTCGGATTCCAAGAGAGCATCCTCGGCTACATCGAGAACGAGGCGCGCGCGGCACGCGAAGGGAGGCCCGCGCGCATCATCGCCAAGATGAACTCTTTGGTCGATCCCGACGCCATCATGGCGCTCTACCGCGCGAGCCAGGCGGGAGTCGAGATCGATCTCATCGTGCGGGGTATCTGCTGCCTGAGGCCCGGCGTTCCGGGATTGAGCGAGCGCATCCGCGTTCGGAGCATCGTCGATCGCTTCCTTGAGCATAGCCGCATCTATTTCTTTCATGCGGGCGGCGCGGAGCGTGTCTATATCGCGAGCGCCGATTGGATGCCGCGAAATTTTCATCGCCGAGTCGAAGTCATGGTCCCAATCGAGGAGCCCAAGCTCAAAGATCGCATCGTCCATGAGGTGCTCGGGATTTCGCTGCGCGACAATCAAAAGGCAAGGCAGATCTTCGGTGACGGATCCTTTGCCATCGTGGAGCCCGAAGAGGGCGAGGAGCTCATCCGGAGCCAAGTCGAGTTCTATCGCCGCGCGAAAGAGGCAGCTTCGAAGACCCGCCGAAATCTCAATCAAGATCGGCCTTATATCTTCCGCCCCATTCGGATCCGCCCGAGCGCCGAGAGCGAGATGAGGGAATCGATTATCCCGAGCGCGCTTCCCGAGCCGGACGATGGCGCCGATCCCATCGCATAGACCATGGAGGCTTTGCAAGGCGCGCGCCGAATCGTCAGGATGGATTGAAGAGCCCCTATGATGCGTCCCTCCGTCTTCGTCCTCTGCATTCTTCTTGCGGCTTGCGGGACGAGGGAACCTGGGGCTCAACCGGCGCCCTTGCGCAGCGTATCCGTGGGAGGCGAAACGATCGCTGCCGCCGAGGCGACTCCGAGCAAAGAACGAAGCGGAGACCCTCCCTCCATCCGCGAGCTCTTTCGTTTCGGCAAATACGATGAGATCCTCGCGCTTTATGGACGGGATCTCCGGCCGGGCGAAAGGCTTCCCGGCACGGACACGGTCCAATCGCGCTCAGACGAAGCGCGGGGGATCTCGGAAGCGGCTGCAACCGAGAGCGGGGCTGAAGACGAACCACCGGGAGCTCAGGGCGCGTTGTCGCGCGGGATCTGGACGCCCATCGAGCAGAGGCTCATCGCGCGGGCCTTCGCACTCCGCGGCCACTACGAAGAAGCGCTCATC
>JAAZAH010000404.1 GCA_012514415.1 Sandaracinaceae bacterium | reverse complement strand
GAACACCGCTTCGGGGCTGTCGTCCATATGCCACACTGGCCCATTCCGCTCGAATGCTAGCGGTCGAATCATTCGCATAAATGAAGCGCGCTCAGCGGTGACATTCTATTGGCTGATCCCGGATGAATCCCGCACGGAGCTTCATAGCGTGAAGCTGGCTTATATTCAGCTCGTGCTCTGGGCGCTGATGGGCGTGACCGCGATCATTGGGTATTTCTTCCGCTACGGGACCGGAAATAAGCTCCTTGAGCAGCCGCTTCCGCATAAGATTGTGATCGTCATTTGCATGCTGATCTTCATCTACAACATCGGCATGACGATCCGGAAGTCGGGAAGGTTCACCACGACAGAAGGCGTCCTTCTCCTCGGCATCGTGAGCTCGGCGGTTCTCTTTTTTCCTGCGCTCCTTCACTACGAGAATTACACCGTCTCCATCTATTATCGCTGGTGGACGATCCATCTATGGGTCGAGGGCGTGTGGATGATGATCCTCGGCTCGTTCCTTGCGTACCTGCTCATTCGGCTCTCGGGAGCCGATCGCGAGGTGATGGAGAAATGGCTTTACGTGATCGTCGGTCTCGTCTTCCTCGCTGGGATCCTTGGAACCGCGCACCACTATTATTGGGTGGGCGTTCCGAAGTATTGGCTCCCGATCGGTGGTTTCTTTAGCGCTCTTGAGCCTCTCGCGATCGTCGCCATGGCGATGTACGCCTACGGCGCGATGCGGCGCGCGGGCCTATCGCATCCAAACCTGCTCGCGCTCCATTGGACCCTTGGATGCACCATCTTCACGCTCTTTGGCGCGGGACTTTTAGGGCTTGCGCATACGTGGCCGGCCGTCAACAAATGGACCCACGGTACGCTCATCACAGCGATGCATGGTCATGCGGCCTTCTACGGCGCGTACGCGATGATCATCCTCGCGATGATCAACTACGCGCTCCCTTCGCTCACCGTGGGGCGCTCCGAGAAGGGGACCTCGCTCGGCTATTGGGCCTTCTGGCTGCAAATGGCCGGGATGTTTGGCATGACCATCTCGTTCGCGACTGCGGGCATCGCGCAAGTCTATCTCGAGCGCATCATGGGCATGGGCTATCTCGACGCTCAGCTGAAGATCCAGATCCATTTCGCGATGCTCATCCTCTGTGGGAGCATCTTCGCGACCGGAGTGGGGCTCTATATCTATGATTTCTTCCGCTATCGGCCCCGCTTCGCTTCGGAGGTCGAGACGGAGGGAGGCCGAGCCGAAGGTGCGGAAGGAATGAGCGCCGTCACCCCCGGGGTGGTCGAACCCGCGGCCGATCCGGCGCCCTGAGATGAGCACGCGCGCCGACGTACTTAGGCCCGAGGCTGGGGAAGCCAGCGCTCCTTGGTATCACCCCATCGGGGATGAGGTGGCGCTCTTCGAAGCGTGTCATCGCTTAGGGCTCGCCGTGATGCTGAAGGGGCCGACTGGCTGCGGAAAGACGCGGCTTGTCGAATACATGGCGTGGAAACTCAACCGGCCCCTCATCACCGTTGCTTGCCATGACGATCTTGCGGCAAGCGATCTCATCGGACGCTTTCTGATCAAGCACAACGGGACGGTCTGGCAGGACGGGCCGCTCACGCGTGCGGTTCGAGAAGGCGCCATATGCTATCTCGATGAGGTGGTGGAAGCGCGGCAGGATACCGTCGTCGTCCTCCACTCGCTCACGGATCATCGTCGCGTTCTGCCCATCGATAAGACGGGGGAGACGGTCGCGGCCGCCCCCGGGTTCCAGCTCGTGATTTCTTATAATCCGGGCTATCAACGCATGCTCAAAGACCTCAAGCCGAGCACGCGGCAACGCTTCGTGGCGATGGAGCTCGATTTTCCTCCACAAGCGGAGGAGGCGCGCATCGTCGCGTACGAAAGCGGAGTCGACGGCCCCATGGCAAGGGGACTTGTCTCGCTCGCCGAACGCTTGCGGCATCTTCGAGATCGAGGACTTGCGGAGGTGCCGAGCACTCGCCTCCTCATCGCGGCCGGCCGCTTGATCGCCGCGGGGATCGATCCGCGAAAAGCGTGTCGAGCCGCGATTGTTTCGCCACTTTCGGACGAGCCTTCCATGGTGAATGCGCTCGGCGATCTCGTCGATGCCACCTTCGTCTGATGACGATGCCGCGTTTACGGTTTTTCTTCGCCATGAAGCCTCAGCGTCTCAAGCCGAAGCGGAGTACGGATGGCTGAAGCCGAGGACGTCCTTAGCGATACCGCACGCCACGCCACGATCTTCATGCGGCGATTGTGGCGGCGTTATCGTCCGCTCCCTGGCGCCCCTCGTACCGTGGTGCTCATCGACATGGCCCCGCGGCTCGATCTGTTGATCACGGCCTATCTCGGGCAGGGTCTGAGGCTCCGCACCGCGCAAGACCCGCCACATCCGACCCTTCTTTCGCGCATCTTTCGGCGCGTTCAGTCGCCTTGGCTCAAAGCGTCCATTCCCGCGACCGATGGAAGCTCCATCTGGCTTCCAGCCGACAGCGGCATCGAAAACCAAGAAGAAGGGGTGGACCTCTACCGCGTCATGGCGCTCATCCAGGCCGAGCGCGTGCTTCGAGGCAGCGTGACAGTTTTTGATCCAAACTGGCCCCCACTGCTGGCGGACGCCTACCTTCTTCATGAAGCGTGGGCCGCGGATCTTTCGCTCGTCGAGAAGATGCCCGGGATGGCTCGCGCGCTTCGATCGCTGCGAACGCTCGCGTTGAGACGAAGGCCCCCGCTCGATGCGTTCTCTCCGCGCAGGCAGCCGCTTGAACGTTGCCTGAGGGAGCTCCTTCAGACCGAACCCGGCGCAGACTCCGTTCAACTCCCCCGAAGCCCGGGCCCCGAAGATTCCGTCAAACTCGCGTCCGCTTTTCTCTCAGAACTCGGTCTAGAGAGCACCGAGCGTGGTCTCGGCAATGCACCCCTTCTCAAAGATTGGTGGACGGGAGCGCTCCGCCCCGCCTCATCCGGGGACGGCATCCGGGCGGGCAAGGGCTACGAGGACGAAGGGAGCGCCGAAGCCTCCGCGCCTCAAGACGAACGGACGCGGAGCGCGCGCCTCAGCCGCCGGCCCGAGATTCGCGAGGCCGACGAAGACGAAGACGATCAGCGCGGCGAGGGCATTTTTCTCATTCAGCACGACGAGCCGCATCAACAGGCCGAAGACCCCTTCGGCCTGAATCGCCCCGTCGATCGCGACGAGGAGGCGAGCGCCGACGAATACAGTGACATGGTCTCTGAGCTCTCAGAAGCGCGTCTGATCGCCACGTCGGGCCGCCCCAAAGAAGTGCTTCTCTCGGACGATCCGCCCGATGCCCATACCGCTTTGCAGCTCAAGCGGGCAAAGCGCGAGCAGAAGGGCCTCTCCTATCCTGAGTGGGATTATCGCACGAACACCTATCGGGAGCCCGGGGCGCACGTCTACCTCCTCCCGAATCTCTCAGGTTCTGAGCAATGGGTTGACGCCACCCTCGAAGAACATCGCGGCCTTCTCCATCCGATTCGGAGGCGTTTTGAGATGCTCAGCGCCGCGCGCGTGACGCGGAGGAGGCTCTTCGATGGTGATGAGATCGATCTTGCCGCTTACGTGGAGGGATATGCGGATTTCCGCGCGGGGGGACCGCTGCCCGAAGCGCTCTATCAGACGCGCCGCGTCGCCGAGCGTGATCTCGCCATCACCCTTCTCATCGACATCAGCGGATCGACCGATGCATGGATTGGAGCCCATCGCCGCATCATCGATGTCGAGCGCGAGGCGCTCCTCTTGGTCAGCGTGGCACTCGATGGGATGGGCGAGCCGTGGTCCATACTCGCCTTTTCGGGTGAAGGGCCCGATTCTGTGATCGTCCGTGAGGTCAAACGCTTTGAAGAAGCGTATGGGCGGGAGATCGCGCTTCGGATCAGCTCCCTTGAGCCCGAGCAATACACGCGCGTTGGGGCGGCGATCCGTCACGCCACGGCCGGACTGATGCGGCAGCCGGCATCGCATCGGTTGCTGCTCCTCCTCTCGGATGGAAAGCCGAACGATCGCGATCAATATGAGGGGCGTTACGGCGTTGAGGATGCGAGACAAGCCGTCCACGAGGCAAAGCTCCAAGGGATCTCGACCTTCTGCCTCACGATCGATCGCCACGCTCCGAACTATCTGCCGCGCATCTTTGGAGCCCATCATTACGCTTTATTACCGAGGCCCGAACACCTCCCCATGGCCCTGCTCGATTGGATGAAGCGTCTGATCGCCCGCTAACTGGCCCGCGCTGACGAGGCTTTCTCATCCCGTGACATGGCCATCGGCTCGGTTTTCGCGCTACAAATCGAGCGCGGGCGCGTTCGGTTCTCATCGGGGCGTTCGCGCTCACTATCGGCACTCGGCGTTTTCACTTCTTGGCGTCGTCGATCGCGCGCGTTGTGCCGAAGGATTGGTCGAGGCTTTCCCGTCGAAGATTTCTTAGGAGATGACATGAGCGTGAATCAGCGGATTGAGAGCTTTGAGAGAGAGGGTCTACGATTCGATGTCGTCGACACTGGGCCCATTGAGGGGGAGCTCGTGGTGCTTCTTCACGGATGGCCGGAGACCGCGCGTTCGTGGGCAAAGGTTGCAAGGCTCCTCAATGAAGAGGGCTATCGAACGCTTGTCCCCAACCAACGAGGCTATTCGCCCGGCGCTCGGCCCCGGGCCATCCGCGCCTATCGGATCGACGCCCTCGTGGAAGACGTCGTGGCCCTCATCGAACGCGCTGGAGGCGGCCCGGTCCATCTGGCCGGCCACGATTGGGGCGCCGCTGTCGCTTGGAGCCTCGCCTCGAGCCGCCCCGATCTGGTCCGTACCCTGACGACGCTGTCCGTGCCGCATCCGAGCGCCTTCATTCGGGCGATGGCCAAGGGAGATCAACTGAAGAAGAGCTATTATATCGGCCTCTTTCAAATCCCCTTCCTGCCCGAATGGCTTCTGTCGAATCGTCCCACCGTTTTCCGCCGGATGCTTCGCGGTTCCGGCATGACGCATGAAGAGATCGATCACGTATTTCGCGATCTCGTCGACTCGGGCGCGCTCCCCACGACCCTGAACTGGTATCGCGCGATGCGCTATCCAAGCGCCCTCGCGCGCACCTCGAAGATCAAACGTCCCACCACCTTCATCTGGTCCGATAAGGACGTCGCGCTCTCACGAGACGGCGCCGAGCTCACGGCGGATTATGTCGACGCTCCTTACCGTCTTGTCGTGATGGAGGGTGCGACGCACTGGCTGCCGACGCAGCACCCCGAGGCGGTCGCCGAGACGATGCTCGAAACTTTTGAGCGCGCTTCCTGAGCCGAAACCGCGTCGGGGCGCGACATGGGGGCTCGATCTCTTCGACGGGCTCCGCGTTCATCCTCGGTCGGCGCGCGGACTCAAGACGGATGAGTCCGCGATTTTATCGCGCACGTCCGAACGCGGTTTTTTTCCGGGTTATTCGATCGAGGATTTCATGTGCGTAACGCTCGGATCGCCCGAAATTCAAGGAAGATCGCACTTCTTACCCGATTTATCCTTGCGAGCGAGCGCGTCGGCCTGCTATCTGCATCCGCGCTGAACATATGACAAGGAAACGCGGAAAATCCTCGCGCGGCGAGCAGCTTGATCTCACGGCGCTCGACTTCGATGAAGCCTCACTGTCTGAAGAGACCCGCCGCCGCTATCTGAACTACGCGCTCAGCGTGATCACGAGCCGCGCACTCCCGGATGTGCGTGACGGCCTAAAGCCCGTTCAGCGCCGCATCCTCTACACGATGTGGAACGAGCTCAAACTGCGGAGCGACGCCAAGTATCGAAAGAGCGCGGCCATCGTCGGTGATGTGATGGGTAAATTCCATCCGCACGGCGACACCGCGATCTACGACGCGCTCGTCCGCATGGCGCAGCCCTTCACCATGCGCGCGACGCTCGTCGATGGGCGCGGGAACTTCGGCTCGACCGATGGAGATGGCGCCGCGGCGATGCGTTATACCGAGGCGAAGCTGATGCCGATTGCCGATGAGCTCTTGCTCGAGCTCGGCAAAAAAACGGTGGCCTTCCGCCCGAACTACGATGGCACCCGCTTCGAGCCTGTCGTCCTGCCGGCGCGTTTCCCGAATCTCCTCGTCAACGGCTCCCAGGGCATTGCCGTGGGGATGGCGACATCGATCCCGCCGCATCACCTCGGTGAGATCGTCCGCGCGGCGATCAAGATGATCGACGAACCCGAGATTTCTACGCGGCAGCTGATGCGCGGAATCAAGGGCCCGGATTTTCCGACTGGAGGCGAGCTGATTACGCCGCGCGAGGAGCTCCTCCGCGTATATGAGGAAGGACAAGGCTCACTCCGCCTCCACGGCACGTTCACGGTCGAGGAGCAGGGTCGCGGCAACCCGCTCATTGTGATCGACTCGATCCCCTATGCGACCGAGCGCTGCCAGATCGTCGAGCGCATCGCCGATGTGATCATCAAGAAAAAACTGCCCGTCCTCCTCGATGTCCGCGACGAGAGCGCCGAGGACTGCCGCATCGTATGCGAGATCAAAAAGGGCACCGATCCTCAGCTCGTGATGGCGTATCTTTATAAGAACACGCCGCTACAGACCAACATCCAGGTCAACCTCACCTGCCTCGTCCCCACCGAGCAAGCCGACGTCGCCGCCCCCCAGAGGCTCAACCTCCGCGGCATGATCCGCCACTTCCTCGACTTCCGCATGGAGGTCGTCACCAAGCGCCTCGAGTTCGATCTCACGAAGCTCGAAGAGCGCATCCATATCCTCGAAGGTTTCGCGACCGTCTACGACGCGCTCGATGAGACCATCCGCATCATCCGCGGCTCTGACGATCGCGCTGACGCGGCGAAGAAGCTGATGAAGCGCTTCGAGCTCGATGAGGTGCAGGTCGACGCGATCCTCGAACTTCGCCTTTACCGTCTCGCGCGTCTTCAAATCCTTCTCATCAAGGAGGAGCTCGAAGAGAAGAAGAAGGAAGCGAAGCGCATCCGGCAGCTCCTGAAGAGTGAATCTGCGCGTTGGGATCTCATCAAGGCCGAGCTTCACGAGCTCGAAGGGAGCTACTCCATTCCGCGCTCGACCCGGGTTCGTGGCGATCTCGACGAGCCGCAGTTCGATCCGGAGGCCTTCATCGTCGCCGAGGACGCGATGGTGGTGCTCACGACGCAGGGCTGGATCAAGCGTCAGGGGAGCATCCGTGATCTTTCTCGTGTCAGGATCCGCGAGGGGGACTCCATCCTCGCTGTCACCGGTGGCTCGACGCGCCATTCGATCGCTTTCTTTTCAAATCAAGGCGCGTGTTATGTGGGCCGCATCGCCGATATCCCTGCCTCGACCGGGCATGGAAATCCCATCCAGACGCTCTTCAAGCTGGCCGACGGTGAGAGCATCATTTCGATGATGAGCTTCGATCCACGTCTCCTCGAGGTGCCGCCTCCGACGGAGGGTGCGAGCGAGCCTGAGCCGCCTTTCGCAATCGCCGTGACGAAGCTCGGTCAGACCCTTCGCTTTAGCCTGCGCGCGCATCGTGAGCCCTCCACACGGAACGGGCGGCGCTTCGTGCGTCTCAGCGAGGGCGATGAGGTTGTGTTCGTCGGCGTTCCGAAGGACGAGGAGTACATCGCGGCGATCAGCCAGAGCGGGCACGCGCTCATCACGGAGATCGACTCGGTCAATGTCCTTGGCGGTCCGGGGAAGGGCGTGATGCTCATGAAACTCAACGCGAAGGACGCCATCATCGGCGCCGCGCTCCTTCGAGCGTCGAGCAACGACGCGCTCATCGCCCTCAATGAGAAGGGAACCGAATATCGCGTGAGCCTTCGCCGCTATGAGCCGGTCTCACGCGGCGGCAAAGGACACGCGGTTTTTCGGCGTGGAAAGATCGTCTCCACCGTTCCACCCGAAATCCTCGTCCCCGAGCTTGGAGGGGAGGGCTGATCCATGGCGTATTCAG
>JAAZAH010000403.1 GCA_012514415.1 Sandaracinaceae bacterium | reverse complement strand
TCCGGGATCGGGAAGAGGCGCTGAAGAAGAAGCGCGAGCTGATGGACGGGAAACGCCAGTGGAGCCATCGCGAGCTCAAGGGGACGCATCGCGCGGAAAAAGCCAAGGACCCGCTCGGGGCGCCTTCGCGCGATCGCCGACGCGAGCTCTCCGAGAACGCCGTAGAAAAGAAGCAGCGCGAGGATGCTGGCGATGAGGAGCGGAAGTCCAAACGCTCGATGGTAGAGCTCGACGAATAAGGCCGAACCGCCGATGAGCGACGCAAGACGCAGCATCAAGAGACGCACGCGCAAGAGCTCGAGCCGCTCAAGCAACGCTTCGGCCCGTCTCCCCGAGCGCCCATCCGTTTCCGCAAGCGCCCTCAGGCGGAGATCGCCCATTGCGCCGAGAGCCGCCCCCGCGAAAATCGCGAGCGCTCCGAGCACAAGAGCGACGCTCCCACCGATGAGTAACTCTATACTTGGCCCGTCCAACTCATTCGTCGCCCACATGTGGGCGAATGAAGTCCAATGAATCTTTAGGATAGTCCGAAGCGGGTTCGGTGATCAAGTCAGCCCTGATCGCGGAGGGCCCGAATGCGGAGGCGAAGGGCGTTAAGGCGGATGAAGCCCGTCGCATCCCCCTGATGATAGACCTCATCGCTCTCGAAGGTGGCGAAGTCCTCACGGTAGAGGCTCTTTTCGCTTCGGCGACCGACGACACTCACGGAGCCCTTATAGAGCTTTACGCGCACTTCACCGCTCACATCGCGCTGCGACTCATCCACAAGGGTTTGGAGCAGCTCGCGCTCGGGCGCGAACCAGAAGCCGCGATACACGAGCGAGGTGTATTCGGGAATGAGCGAATCGCGGATGCGCATCACCTCGCGATCCATCGTGATCGATTCGAGCGCGCGATGCGCCTTATGAAGGATCGTCCCGCCCGGGGTCTCGTAAACGCCTCGGCTCTTCATCCCCACGAAGCGGTTCTCGACGATATCGACGCGGCCGATGCCGTGCTCGGCGCCGATCTCATTGAGCTTTGTAAGGAGCGCATAGGGACCGAGCTCCTCACCGTCGACCGCCACGGGGTCTCCGTTTTCGTAGCGAATGACGACATACTGGGGCTCGTCGGGCGCCTCTTCGGGGCTCTTCGTCCACCGGAAGATTTCGTTCGGCGCCTCGGCCCAAGGATCTTCGAGGATGCCGCCCTCGTAGCTGATATGAAGCGCGTTCGCATCCATCGAGTAGGGCTTTTCGGCCGTCGCCTCGACGGGGATGTTCCGCTCTTTGCAGTAGTTGATGCAATCGGTTCGGCTCTTGATATCCCACTCACGCCACGGCGCGATCACCTGGATGCGCGGATCGATCGCGTAGGCCGCGAGCTCGAAACGAACCTGATCGTTGCCCTTCCCCGTCGCTCCATGCGCGATGGCGTCGCAGCCTTCTTCTCTCGCGACATCCATCATGGCCTTCGAAATGGCCGGACGCGCGATCGAGGTGCCAAGGAGGTATTCGCCCTCGTAGATGGCATTGGCGCGGAGCATCGGGAAGACATAATCCCTGACGAATTCTTCGCGGATATCGGCGATGACGCATTTAAGCGCGCCGGTCGCGCGGGCCTTTTCGTCGAGGCCGCTCAGCTCTTCTCCCTGCCCGACATCGGCGCAGAAGGCCACGATTTCAGCGCCGTAACGCTCCTTGAGCCAGAGGAGAATGACCGAGGTGTCGAGTCCGCCGCTATAGGCGAGGAGAATCTTTTTGGGCGAATCGCTCATGATGAGCCGAAGGATGATAGGGCTTCGCGAAAGATGCAACGATCTGCAGACACTTCGGTCGTGGTCCGCTTGGAAGCTGCCGCCTTCGGGCCTCCAAGGACGCATTGAGGAACCCCTGCACGTCACGAGCTCTTCGCCCGAAGCGAAGCGGAACGCGCGCTTAATGAGCCGCTCAGCGAAGCTCGATCGCGCCGAGCGTCACAAGGCGGATGAGGAGCGCCTCGGTCTCTTCGCGTGGCATCCCACTGAGCTCCATCAGATCGCCGACGCGTGTCATGCCGTCGATGAGGCTGAGCAAAAACCCGCATCGGTGATCAAGATCGAGGGTTTGGAGCTCCTGAGGGCTTAGCAACAGGGTCGGGACGCCCGCTTCGTCGATAGGGGGCACGCTCGGATGCGCCGTCGGAGCCGGATACGGCGGATAGGGATCGACCGGCTCGAGCTGGGGACGCTCCGCTTGGGGGCCAGGAGGCGGCAGGAGCGAGTCCAAAGGCTCAAGCTCGGGGCGCGCGCCTGTTCGAGGAGCAGGGGGAATCGGACCTAAGCCTCCGTATCCGGCGTCGATGCCGCGCACTCCCCGCGGCGGCGAGGATAGGCGGAGATGACGCGCTTGATCACGCGGAGCGGAACCGCCGACGGACGGGAGACTCGGATGAGTACGCCTCCGCGGCATGCCGTCGAGCGTCTTCTTTCGCTGCCTCGGCGGAGGCGTGGAGCTTCGGCGATCCATCATCGCTCACCTTTTACGCCGATCTTCCAAGCAGCCCAAGCACCATTCGGCGGGCTCGATCGAGCGCATCAATCGTTTCCTTCATCTTCGCGAGGTCGCCACGGTCGATCGCCGAGCGGGCCTCGCCGATGATCTCGCTAGCCCGCTCGAGTGCTTCCTTGGCGAAATCGCTCCCGGCAAGAAGCGACTCCACCTCGGGATAGAGACGCTCGATCGAGGCGATGGTCTCCTCCGCACGCTGTTTCGCCTGCTTCGCCTCCTCGTCGAGCTTTTGCGCGACCGCATAGTCCTCGGCGGCGCGAGTCATCCGCTTCAGCTCCTCGGCGCTCAATCCGCTCGAAGCCGTCACCGTGATCGACTGCGCCTTGCCGGTATCGAGGTCCTTGGCGTAGACGGAAACGATGCCATCTGCGTTGATCTCGAAGGTCACCTCGACCTCGACCTCGCCCGCCGGCGCGCTCCGAAGTCCCGTGAGCTCGAACTCGCCGAGGAGTTCGTTGTCCTTTGCCTCGGGCTCGTCGCCTTGGAAAACGAGGATGCGCACCGTGGTTTGGCCGTCCCTGACGGTCGTAAAACGCTTGGCGCGCGAGGTCGGCACCGCGGTATTGAGCGGAATGAGCCCCTCGATATAGCCGCCCTTCACCATGATGCCGAGCGTATGAGGGGTGACGTCGAGCAGGACCATCTCTTCGTCCTGGTCGAGTTGTCCAAGAAGCGCTGCGCCTTGGATCGCTGCGCCCAGCGCGACGACCTCATCGGGATGAACGCCCTTGCACGGCGGCTTTCCGAGCCAATCCGTCACGGCGCGCTGGACGGCCGGCATCCGGGTCATCCCCCCCACAAGGATGAGATCGTCGATTTCGCTCTTATCGAAGCCGGCTTCATCGAGCGTATGCTCACAGATGGCGATGGTGCGGTCGATGAGGTCGTAGGTCATCTCCTCGAGCTCGGCGCGCGTCAGCGATCGCTGAAGATGAAGCGCCTCATTGCCTCCCATCGAGATGATGAACGGTAGGTTGATCTCGGTCTCTTCGAGCGTCGACAGTTCGGTCTTTGCCTTCTCCGCGGCGTCCTTTAGGCGCTGGAGGGCCATGCGATCGCGGCGAAGGTCGATATCGTGTTCATCGCGGAAGCCCTCGACGAGCCAATCGATGATGCTTTGATCAAAATCCTCGCCGCCGAGAAAGCTATCGCCCGCTGTGCTGACAACACGGAAGACGCCATTGGAAGAGATCTCGAGGATTGAGACGTCGAACGTGCCTCCTCCAAGATCGTAGACCGCGACGGTGCGATCGATGTTCTTTCCGAAGCCGTAGGAGAGCGCGGCGGCCGTCGGCTCATTGATGATGCGGATGATCTCAAGCCCCGCGATCGTCCCGGCGTCCTTGGTCGCTTGGCGCTGGTTGTCATTGAAATAAGCCGGGACGGTCACGACGGCCTTCTTCACCTCGTGCCCCAAATATTCCTCAGCAACCAGCTTCAACTCCTGAAGAAGCATCGCGCTCACTTCGGGGATGCTGTAGAGCGTTTCGCGGAGACTCAGCCGGACGTCGCCATTCGGTCCTTCCACGATGGAATAAGGGACGGTCGCGCGCGTCGCCCTCACTTGGGCTGAATCGTATTTCCTCCCGATGAGTCGCTTGGCCGCATAGACCGTATTTTCGGCGTTCGTCACGGCTTGGCGCTTGGCCATATGCCCGACGATCCGCTTCCCAGATTCGGTGATCGCGACCATCGAGGGCGTGGTTTTGTAGCCGCCGCGGTTGGCGATCACTTGAGGACTCCCGGCATCGACAATGGCGACACACGAGTTGAACGTCCCGAGATCAATTCCGATAATTTTTTCCATAGTGTCGAAGCCTGATGTCAACGTCGATCCGCGTTACCCCAAGCCAACGTGTCGAGAGACTAGCGCTTTTTCATTGTGAACGTAAAGGAATCCGCTCTCCGGCAATGGGAGGTCTTAGGGTTTGGCGCCGATCAATTCGCGGCGCAGCGCCTGAGCGTCGAGATCCTCGGGATGATCGCGGAGGAGCTCGTCGAGATAACGGATGGCGTTATGTTTCATCCCCGCGTCGGCATAGATCCGTACGAGGAGGATGCGAATCGAAACTCGCCCTGGATCGAGCTGCTGCGCGCGTTGCGCATAATCGCGCGCGGAGCGGAGATCGGGCGGCTCCATCCGGCGGAAAATCGAAGCCGTCGTGAGGTGTGCCTCGACATCATCGGGCGCGCCGGTGCAAATGCGTTGATAGACAAGCGCCGCTTCGCGGAGTCGACCGGCCCGAAGGTGTGCCGCGGCAAGCGTTCGGTATTCGGCGAGGCTGGCGCGGGTGACGATCGCGCGGAGCTCATCGAGTTTCTCTTCGAGGCCGGGCCAATCTGGCTCCAACCGCTCGATGGCGAGCCAATGGTTCAGCGCCTCTTCATAGCGCTCTTCCTCCTCGGCCCGTGCGGCGCGTCGTGCGATCGCATCAACGGGTGTATTCCTCGGGTTGCGCGAATCGATGGAACGGAGAAGTGCCTGAGCGGCATCTCGCGCATCTCCGAGCTTTCCTAGGCCATCGCCTTGCGCGCCACCGCTACGCGGGCGAGAGGGGCCATCAACGCTCCGCGCTCCAGCTCGGACGCCCGTGCTCAGCCCACCTCGGAGACGCCTCGCCGCCAATCGCCTCCGCGCCTCCACATCGAGCTGTCGTTTTTTCTGCGGCGCGGAAGGCGCATCAATCGACCCAAGCATCCGCTTACGGAGCGCAGCGAGTCGCTCTTCGCCAAGGCGCTCATCGTACTCCGCTCGCCGTTTTCGCCGGCTCAAAACCTCGTACGCAGCGGTCATCTCGCGGAAGATCGTCTCCATCTTCTCTCGATAAGCGCCGAGGCGCTTGCCGTAGAGCGTGTCGGGATGAAAAAGCTTTGAGAGGCGAAAATACGCGTCTCGGATCTCGCGAGCGTCGGCGTCCGGAGAGAGTTCGAGAATCTCATAAAGGCTCGCGCTCTTCAGCGCTTCATACGTCGAGTCGACGAGTGCCCTTCGAAGAGGATCGAGCTCGATCTCTTCCTCGCCCTCGTCCGCCGTCGTTTCTTTGCTTTCCCGAAGAGGCACCCGGCGTTCATCGTCGGACTTTCCAGAGGAGCTCCCCGCCCCAGTATCCCGTGAATCGGACGGCGGCGAAGCAAGGACGAGAGCCCCCTTTTGGATGAGTGTTGCCGCGATCTCGATCGCTTCATCGACGGGAAGGCCCATCTGAAGCGCGATGGAACCAAGCTCGACCTCGCCCTCCACGAGTGAAAGTAGCGCCGCATGGGTGAGATCGAGATCGCTCACTTCCCCAGCGCGCTTGAGCATTGAGTTTGCGTCGAGATCCGCGATCAACTCCTCCATTCCTTCTTCTCCAAGTTCCTACTGATGGCGGAGCTTAGCGCAATCAGCTGACGAATGCGCGCGCGGATTTCATTTGGGCACGAGGAGATGCACCAAAAACACGAACCGTTTGGGAAGGCCTCAACCGATGAGCAGTTCCATCAAGGCTTTTTGTGCGTGGAGACGGTTCTCGGCTTCGATGAAGACGCGGCTCTGCGGCCCGTCGATCACTTCGGCGGCGACCTCCTCTCCACGATGGGCAGGGAGGCAGTGGAGGAAGATCGCGTCGTCTTTGGCCAGGGACATCAACGCCTGGGTCACGCAATAATCCTTGAAGGCCTCACGTCGCCGCGCTGCGTCGTCCTCTTGGCCCATCGACGCCCAAACATCGGTCGTGACCACATCGACGCCGCGCACCGCTTCTTCGGGCGATCGCGTGATGAGGATGGAGCCACGTCCGGTGGAGCGCGCCAGCTCGAGGATCGACTCCTTGGGATCGAAGCCTTCCGGGCAGGCGATGCGGAGCTCGAACCCAAACTGCGCCGCAGCCAGCATCCAGCTATGGGCCATATTGTTCCCATCGCCGACGTACGCCACTTGGATCGAATCGAGGGCTTTACGCGTCTCTTCGCGAATGGTCTGAAGATCGGCGAGGAGCTGGCAAGGATGGAAATCATCTGAGAGGGCGTTGATCACGGGAATGTCGGCGTTACGCGCGAGCGCTTCGATGCGATCATGCCCAAAGGTGCGATACGCGACGCCATGGACATAGCCCGTGAGCATCTTCGCCGTGTCCTCGATGGGTTCGCCGCGACCCAGCTGCGTATCGCGAGCCACGAGCGTAAGCGGTTGCCCTCCAAGCTCGTAGACACCGACTTCGAAGCTGATGCGGGTACGCGTCGACGCCTTCTCGAGAAGGATGGCAACCGTCTTTCCCTCAAGAGGCCGGGGATGCTCAGGCGTCCCTCGGAGCTTCTTTAATTCGATCGCGCGATCGAGGAGCGCATCAAGGGTTTCGGGAGAAAGATCAAAAAGGGTACGAAAATCGGCCATTATGCGCTCATCCTCGGGGGGTCGGCGAAAATCTTCCGGAGCACCTCGATTCCCTCATCGAGCTCGCTCTCTTCGATGATGAGTGGCGGGCTCAAGCGGATCACGTCACCGCCTGCGATGGTGGCGAGGATGCCCGCTTCGATAAGGCGCCCGAGGACACCGACCGGGTCGATACCACTGGCCACCTTCACGCCCTGAAGAAGCCCAAGCCCTCGCCGCTGTTGAAGCACATCCGGAAACTCCGCGACGAGTCCATCGAGGCGCTCCGCGAGGTAGACGCCGAGCGTTTCGACGCGCTCGACGATCCCCTCCTTATCGAAGACCTCAAGCGTCGCAAGCCCCGCTGCGCATGCAAGCGGATTGCCGCCGAACGTGCTCGCGTGTGAGCCGGGGGGAAGGCCATCTTTGACGCGCTCAGAGACCAGCATCGCGCCGAGCGGGAAGCCACCGGCGATCCCTTTCGCGAGAGAGCAGGCGTCCGGCCTGACGCCGAAGACCTCGGATCCGAGGAAGCGACCGAGGCGGCCATAGCCGGTCTGCACCTCATCGAAGAGAAGGAGCGCGCCACGCTCGTCGGCAAGCTCACGAAGCCCTTGAAGATATCCTTTGGGCGGCACGAACAGCCCCCCCTCGGCTTGGAGAGGCTCGACGAGGATCGCGGCGGTCTTATCGCTCGCCACGGCCCTCATGGCCTCGAGATCGCCGTACGGGACGGTCTTCACGCCGCCAAGCATCGGCCCCATTCCGACGTGGTATTTCGGTTGTCCGGTGACGGTAAGCGCGCCGTAGGTCCGGCCGTGAAAGCTATGCTCGGTCGAGACGATCTCGACCCGCTCCCCATCGCCTCGCTCGTAGTGGAAGCGACGCGCGAGCTTGAGCATGGCCTCGTTTGCTTCGGCCCCGCTGTTACAGAAAAAGACGCGGGCGAAAGACGTCCTCCTCACCAACTCTTCGGCGAAGCGGATCGTCACGTCATTGTAGACGAGGTTCGAGACGTGCATCAGCCGGCCCGCCTGCTCGGAGATCTTCGCGGCGAGATGCGGATGCGCATGCCCTAAGGAGAGCACGGCAATGCCCCCGGCGAGATCGAGATAGCTCCGGCCGTCGACATCGCGCACGCGGACGCCCCGCCCCTCGGAGAGGACGATCGAGGCGGGAGGATAATTGCCCAAGAGCGCGTCCTTGGCACGCGCGATATAATCGGCGCTTTTCGTCATTGTGCGCGATTTAGCACGTTCGTCTGAAAAGCGCAGTTATTGAAGCGGGTCGGGCGACTAAAGCGTAAACTCTGTGCCGACCCCCTGATCGGTGAAGATCTCGAGGAGGACGGCATGCAGCACTCTTCCGTCGAGGATATGCGCTTTTCGCACGCCGCCTTGGACCGCCTCGAGCGCACATCGAACTTTCGGAATCATCCCGCCCTCAATCACTCCCTCGGCGATGAGCGCCTCGGCCTCCTCAAAGGAAAGCGAGCTCTTTTCCTCGCCGCCTCTTCCGCGCACAGCGCTGATATCGGTCATGAGCACGAGCTTCTTCGCCTCGAGCGCTTCGGCCACCTTCCCGGCGACGGTGTCCGCATTGACGTTGAGCGGAGCCCCCTCATCGTCCACACCGATGGGCGCGATGACGGGGATGAATCCGGCGCGGACGAGATCGCGGATGAGCTGGGTCTTTACGGATTTCACCGAGCCGACGCGCCCGGGATCGACTTCTTTTCCGCTCCGAGTCTTCATGCGCTCGATCTTTTCAGCGCGCACAAACCCATCGTCTCGTCCCGAGAGACCGACCGCGCGCCCTCCATGCCTTGAGATGAGGGAGACGATCTCGGAGTTCACCTCGCCGTCGAGCACCATCTCGACCACGCGCATCGTCCGCTCGTCTGTGACGCGGAGTCCTTCGACGCGCTCGCTCACAATATCAAGGGCGCGAAGGGTCTCATCGATTTGGGGACCACCGCCATGGACGATCACGGGGTTGATGCCGACGTATTTCAGAAGGACGATATCGCGGGCAAATGAATCCCGGAGCGCCTCATCCACCATGGCGTGCCCGCCATATTTAATGACGAAGATATGCCCGTGAAAATTCCGGATGTACGGGAGGGCCTCGTGAAGGATGGCGGCCTTATCGATGATGCTCTTCATGGTGGCGAGCGTCTCTCCTCACGCGAAAAAGGCGCGTTGAAGCGCCGATGGACGACGTCGCCGAGCATTATGGTCAGACGCCCGTATGTCAATCGGCGCTTGGTGCCACGCGCGCGTTCAGAGGATGAATTTCGAGAGCTCGGCACTCGAGACGATCGGCTCGATCGTCTTTTCGACGTAGGCCGCGTCGACGATGAACTCACGCTCAGTCCGCTCGGGTGCCGTAAACGACAGTTCCTCGAGGAGCGCTTCGAGGATGGTATGGAGTCGGCGCGCGCCGATGTTCTCGGCTTGGCGGTTCGCTTCGGCTGCGTACCGTGCGATCGCTTCGACGCCATCCTCGGTGAACTTGAGATCGATGCCCTCGGTGGCCATCAGCGCAACGTATTGTTTGGTCAGTGCGTTTCGCGGCTCGGTGAGGATGAGCTTGAAATCTTCGGCTTCAAGCGAATCGAGCGTGACGCGGATGGGGAAGCGCCCCTGAAGCTCCGGGATGAGATCCGAAAGCTTCGAAACGTGAAAGGCGCCGGCGGCGATGAAGAGGATGTGATCGGTCTTCACAGGGCCGTATTTTGTATTGACCGTCGAGCCTTCGATGATCGGAAGAAGGTCGCGCTGAACGCCCTCGCGGCTCACGTCCGCGCCCTGAAAGCCCTCACGCCCTCCGATCTTGTCAATTTCATCGAGGAAGACGATGCCCGACTCTTGGGCGCGCTTGAGCGCCTCGCGCTGGACGCGATCCTGATCGACCAGGCGCTCGGCCTCTTGCGCGGCAAGGATCTCGAGGGCCTCGGGAACCTTGACCCGCCGCTTCTTTGTTCGCCCTTTCCCGCCGGGAAGATTCCCAAGCATATCGCGAAGGTTGAACTCCATTTCCTCCATGCCGTGCGCCCCGAAAATCGTCATGAAGGGATTGCTCGAATCTTTGACCTCGAGCTCGACCAGCTCCTCATCCATCTCGCCTCGCCGAATGCGATCACGCATCTCGACGATCTGCGATTGCGATGCGCGCGGACGCTTCGATTCGGTGGCGCCTTGGTTCATCAAGAATGGACCGAAGATCGCGGCGGGGCCTTGAACCGGGCGCTCGGGCTCGGGTGTCGGCTCGGGTTCCGGGAGATCGCGCTCAACGAGGATGCGCGCAAGTCGCTCCTCGGCCTGCTCCTCGGCTCGGTGTTTGACAGCCTCGATCTCTTCATCACGCACCAAGTTGATCGCCGTGTCGACGAGATCGCGGATGATCGACTCGACGTCGCGCCCGACATAGCCGACCTCGGTGAACTTCGACGCCTCGACCTTCACAAAGGGCGCCTTCGCGAGCTTTGCGAGCCTCCGAGCGATCTCGGTTTTGCCGACCCCAGTCGGTCCCTCCATGATGATGTTCTTCGGCGAGATCTCATCGCGGAGATCGCCCTCGACACGCTGCCTTCGATAACGATTGCGGAGAGCGACCGCAACGGCGCGCTTCGCCTTTTGCTGCCCGACGATGTAGCGATCGAGCTCACCGACGATTTCGCGAGGCGTAAAATAGGGCGAGCTCATGATCCCACCTCTTCAAGAACGATCTGGTCGTTGGTGTAGACGCAAATTTCGGCCGCGATTTCGAGGCTTTTCCGCGCGATCTCCGAGGCCGAGAGATCGGTATTCCGTAGGAGCGCCCGAGCGGCAGCAAGAGCGTAGCTTCCACCCGAGCCGATCGCGATGACGCCCTCGTCCGGCTCGATCACATCGCCGGTACCACTGAGGAGAAGCGTCGTCTCCTTATCCATGACGATCATCATGGCCTCGAGCCTTCGGAGGAAGCGATCGGTGCGCCAATCTTTGGCCAGCTCGACCGAGGCCCGCGCCAAATCGTGGCGATGGTCCGCGAGCTTCATCTCAAAACGCTCGAGCAGGGTGAAGGCATCGGCCGTGGCGCCCGCAAAGCCCACGACGACACGCCCATCGTCGAGGCGGCGGACCTTCCGGGCGGCTCCCTTCATCACAGTCTGTCCAAGGGAAACCTGCCCATCGCCAGCCATGGCGGCTTTTCCATTTTTACGGACGGCGACGATGGTGGTCGAACGAAAGCGCGGTTTTTGGGGCACGGTCGACCAAGCTAAACACGCTTAAGCGAGTGTCAACTTTCGCTGGCGTATTTCCTTTTTCTTTTTTCGAGCGGATGCGCACGGCTATAGGCCTCTCGCAGGCGATCGACCGTGATGTGCGTGTATTTCTGCGTCGTCGATAAACTCGAATGGCCGAGCATGGCCTGGATGCTCCGAAGGTCGGCGCCGGCATCGAGAAGATGCGTGGCGTAGCTATGCCTCAGCGCGTGCGGATGAAGATCGGCGCGCATCGCGCCAAGAGCGCCCCTTTTTCGGAGGATGTTCTGAACCTGGCGAGGCGTGAGACGCGTGCCGTAGCGTCCCAAAAAAAGCGCCTCCTCGTCTTGATGACCGTCCTTACGGGCAAGCGAAGGGCGCGCCGAGAGATACGCCTCGGTGGCCTGTTGAGCCTTCTCGCCGAAGGGCACGATTCGCTCTTTTCTCCCCTTCCCAAGGACCCTCAGCTTCCGCTCTCGGACGTCGATATCGCGCAGTGAAAGCGCGGCGAGCTCGCCAACGCGGATACCGGCCCCATAGAGGAGCTCGAGGATTGCCCGATCGCGGCGCGAGAGAGGATCCTCACCGTCCACGGCTTCGATGATCGCAGTGATCTCGGAGACCGGGAGGAAATCGGGAAGCTCGCGCCGCGCTTTTGGATTTCGGAGCGCGCTCGCCGGGCTCTTCCTTACTTCGCCTCGGCGCCGGAGCTCTTTGTAAAAGGCGCGCACGCTCGCGAGGCGACGCTCCAGGGTGCGATGCGAAACTCGCTTCAGCTCGTCGGCAAGAAAGCCGCGGAGCACAAAGGTCGTCACCTCACGCGCATCGAGCTCGAGATGGTTCGCTTCAAGATACGTCCGCAGTCTGAGGAGATCGTGCCGATACGCCTGGAGCGTATGGGAAGACAGCCGCCGCTCGTGCTCGAGGTGGACGAGAAACGCGCGGATCTGCCGGTCGAGGGGGCTGCTCATACGGAAGATTTTCACCCCGAAAGAAGGAGAAAGCGAATTTCCCGGTGTTGTTCCGAACTCAGGCCCCATCGAGGCGGGCCGGTAGGTTTTGGAGCAGGCCCTCCACGCCGGCCACCTCGAGATAGGGAGCGAGCGATTTGAGCGCGCGCTCCACCATCTTATCGCGGCGATCACGCTTTCCGCGCGCGCGCTCCTCAAGCGGCGGGAAGGCGCTAAAGACAATATTTGAGGGCTGAAAATCCGCGTCTTCGCGGCGTAGGTGCGAAAGGAGCGAACCGAGCGCCGATTCACGCGGGGGCAAGAGCTCTTCACCCTTTTCCAAGAGATTGGCAATCGAGATGCCGAGCGCGAGCCCCGAGGCGGCGCTTTCGACATATCCCTCGACGCCGGTGATCTGCCCGACGAGACGGATATCGGGGCGAGCCGTCAGCGAGAGGTTCGGATTCAGGACCCGCGGCGAGTCGATGAAGGTATTTCGGTGCACACTCCCATAGCGCTCGAATTCAGCGGCTTCGAGTCCAGGGATCATGCGAAAGACGCGCGCCTGCTCAGGCCATTTCATGCGCGATTGAAAGCCGACGAGGTTGTATGCCGTTCCTTCTTGATTCTCCTTACGGAGCTGGACGACGGCATAAGGACGCTCTCCGGTGCGCGGATCGCGCAACCCCACGGGCTTCATGCAGCCAAAGGCGAGCGTTTCACGACCACGCCGCGCAAGCTCTTCGATCGGCACGCAGCCTTCGAAATAGCGAGGGTTCTCGAACTCGCGGAGTGGGACGAGCTCGGCTTCGAGCAGCGCGTCGATGAATGCGTGGTATTGCGCCTCGGTGAGCGGACAATTGACGTAATCATCGCCGTCGCCCTTATCGTAGCGGCTCGCCATGAACGCCTTAGAAAAATCGATGGACTCGGCAAGGACCACCGGCGCGATGGCATCGTAATACGCGAGGTGTTCTTCGCCGAGCAGCTGCTCAAGCGCATCCGCCAACCGATCGCCCGTGAGCGGTCCGGTCGCTAAGATCGTGATCGAGCCGGATTCCCCTTCGCTTGGGGGCTCCGGAAGCTCCGTCACCTCCTCCTCGACAAGCTCGATGCGCGGATGTTCGCGGATGACGCGGGTGATGAGCTCGCTAAAGAGCGCTCGATCGACGGCGAAGGCGCCACCGGCCGGCACACGAGTCCGCTCGCCAGCGTGGATGATGAGCGAGCCCGCACGACGCATTTCCTCCTTCAGCAGACCGACCGCGTTGTGGATCGCATCCGCCCGAAAGGAGTTGGAGCAGACGAGCTCGGCCAGACCGTCAAGCTTCTGTGCCGGGGTCTTTACGCGCGGCTTCTGCTCGACGAGCCGGACGGAGTGTCCTCGCTCTGCGAGCTGAAATGCACACTCAGTGCCGGCAAGTCCTGCTCCAACAATCGTGATCTCGGTGCTCAAACTCCTCTTCCTCTTGAGTGCGCGATGGGGTTTGGGCTTGGGCTCGATGCGTCGCGGCGCTCGATTCACCGCGCTCCACCGCGCTTCAGCCCGCTTCCTCCTGGTTGTCAGTGCTGATTTCGCGGCGAGCTTCTGCAGACTGCTCGGCCCCCTCGTCTTGCTCCTCGAGGTCGTAGGGCCGCTCGTACGAGCAGATCACGCATTTGAGCGTGGGATCGTCCTTCTTTCCGCCGCGTACGAGGAACTCCGTCTTGCACTCGGGGCACGGCTCGGGAAGCGGCTGCTGGAAGACGCGGAAATCGCATTTTTCTTCCGAGCTATAGTTCGAGCATCCGTAAAAGGGACGCCCGCGACCGCGTGCGCGGATCTCGATGATGTCACCGGTCTTGCACTTCGGGCATTTGAAGCCGAGCGGGACGGGGCGTGTCCCCTTGCACGTCGGATAGTCCGAGCATCCAAGGAAGAAGCCGTTTCGGCCCCAGCGCTTGTACATGCGCGACCCACAAAGCTGGCAGCGATAGTCCGTGAGCTCCGGCTGCTTCTCTTCTTCGGGCTCGCCGTCGGGACCGATATTTTGCGTGAAATCGCATTCGGGATACGCAGTGCACCCAATGAAAGGTCCATTTCGCCCCCACCGTTTCACAATTTCGCTTCCGCATTTCGGACACGGGGTATCGAGCGTCTCGGGTTCCGGCCACCATTTGCCCTTATTCTCTTTGGCCTTGGCGATCTGCGCCTGAATCCGCTCGTGGAAGGGTGCGAGCACGTCGAGCCTCTTTGCACGAGCCTCGGCCACCGCATCGAGCGCTTCTTCGAGCTTCCGCGAAAATCCGATATCGGCGAGATCAAAGCCTTCGTCGACGAGCTTTTCGATGACGAGCTTGCCGAGCGGCGACGGGACGAGCCGCCCATCGATGTTTTGGACGTAATCGCGCGCCTGCACCTTCGAGATGATCTCCGCATAGGTGCTCGGACGACCGATGCCCTCTTCCTCGAGCTTTTTGACGAGCGAGGCTTCGTTATAAAGGGGCGGCGGCTCCGTCATCTTGTGTTCGACGGTAACCCCGGGCGGGCGCACGAGGCGAAGCGTCTCGCCCTCTTCGAGCGCAGGGAGAAGCTCCTCTTCATCGCCGTCGCTCTCATGCGCGCCGCTCCCCTCTTCCTCGCCGGCGAGGGTGATCGCGCCCGCGCCATACACCTCACGCCATCCCGGCGTCTTGAGCACGGAGCCGCTCGCACGGAGTCCGTAGGTGCGTCCATCTGCGCTCGCTTCGATCTCGACGCTTGTCTGGTCGTAGACCGCCGGCGCCATCTGACAGGCGACGAAGCGGTTCCAGATCAGGCGGTAAAGCTTGAGCTGATCGGCCGTGAGTTTTCCTTCGAGCGCCTCCGGCGGAAGATCCATGCGGGTCGGCCGAATCGCCTCATGCGCGTCCTGGACGTTCTGTTTCTTTGTCTTGAACTCGTTCGGCTTCTCGGGGAGGGCGCTCTTGCCGTAGGTCTTGTCGATGTACTCGCGGCATTCGAGCACGGCGTCGGGCGAGAGACGGACGCTGTCGGTACGCATATAGGTGATGAGACCGACGGTCTCTGCGTTCTTTCCGCGGCCGAGCGTCACGCCCTCGTACAGCCTCTGCGCCACGCTCATGGTGCGTTTCGGCGCCATGCGGAGCCGCGTCGAGGCGTCCTGCTGTAGTTTCGACGTCGTATACGGGGCGGGAGCTCGGCGCTTCGTCTCACGCCGCTTGACGCTCTTGATGAGGTAGCGTGCTTTTTCGAGATCGCGCCGCGCGCGCTCCGCCTCGGGCTCGCTGGTCGCAGCGGGCCGCGAGCCCACCTTTTCGAGCGGCTCGCCGTCGACAGAGACGAGTGCCGCGTTGAAGGCCTTGTTGGCATCACCTTCGAGCCGCGCGCCCACGAGCCAGTAGTTTTGCGGGACGAAGGCGTCGCGTTCGCGCTGACGATCGACGATCAGGCGAAGCGCCGGCGTCTGAACCCGCCCAGCGCTCAGTCCGAACGTGAATTTCGTCCAAAGTAGATTCGAGAGCGGATAGCCGCCGATTCGATCGAGGACGCGGCGGGTGCGCTGCGCCTCGTAGAGGTTTTGATCGAGATCCCGCGGGTTTTCGAGCCCCTCGAGGACGCCCTTCTTCGTGATCTCGTTAAAGAGGACGCGCTTCACCTCGGCGTTTGGATTTGCCTTTTCGACAATCTCCTTGAGGTGAAATGCGATCGCCTCGCCCTCGCGGTCAGGGTCCGTCGCGAGGAGGACGCGGGAAGCCGTCTTCGCCGACGCGCGGATCGCTTTGACGATCTCGGGCTTATCCTTTTCCTTGAGGAGCTCGTAGGTCTCCTTGAAGCCATTTTCGACGTCGACGCCACCGCGCTTGGGCAGGTCCATGATGTGCCCCTTGCTTGCGAGCACATCGAAATCGTCGCCCACATACTTCTTGATGGTTTTTGCCTTGGCTGGGGATTCGACGATGAGAAGTTGTTTAGGCATGTGCGTGTTTTCTATCCATAGGATGGAGGGGCGCGTCTGGCGAGGAGATAGATGCCGCGTCCGCGCTCCTCTACGAAGCCCATCAAGATGAGACCGAAGAGTGCATATTGCACGTCCTCGATTGGAAGCCCGAGCGTTCTCCCAAGCTTATCGATATGCGTCGGCTTCCGGGAGAGAGCCCCCAAGACCTTCCGATGCAACTCATCAAACGTTTGATTATCAAGAGATTCTCTCGTCCGTTCGTCCGCCCAACTGGGCGCCGTTCGGGGGAGCGATTGCGCAACCGATAAGACATCCTCCGCTTTTATGCAAATCATCGCACCTTGCTCAAGAAGGGCCATGGACCCCTCAGCCAGCGGATCCCAAGGCGCCCCGGGCACGATATAAAGCGGTTTTCCAAGGCGTCGAGCGGCATCCGCGGTGGAGAGCGCCCCGGAGCGCCTCGGCGCCTGTGCCACGATGACCGCGTCGGCTAGGGCCGCGATCATGCGGTTGCGCGCATGAAATCTGAACGAAGTCGGCGGCGTCCGCTCGTCGTAGGCCGAAATTAGCGCGCCCCCCGCGTCGATCATCTCCGTGAAAAGCTTCCGATTCAGGGGCGGATAGGGCCGATCCAGCCCCGAGGCGACAATCGCGACGGTTTTCCCAGACGCAGCGAGCGCTCCACGATGGGCCGCCGCGTCGATTCCGAGCGCGCCCCCGGAGACGATCGTCGCTCCGGCCATCGCCAGCTCGGCAGCGAGGCGCTCCACGAAATCCTCCGCCTCCGGATCCGAGCGGCGCGTGCCAACGATGGCGATCTTGGGCGAATCCTTGGAAGGAAGTGCGCCCAGGAGCGCGAGTCTCTCGGGGAAGACCGCCAGATTTCCGCAACGATCCGAAAAACGCGCGAGAAGGTCATCGCGCATGATGCGTTCAATCGCGTTGAATGCTTCGCTCATGCCCTCTTTTCGGCCCGTCTCCGCGAAACCGTTCGCTTGGAGGCCTCAAAGAGGGCGAAAGTCGCCGAAGGCACCACCGCGGGCGCCGATGCGACGCGCTGAAAAAGGCTCAGGGTGCGGATGCGCCGCCGGACCCCTCGAACGCAGCCGAGCGCTCAGCAGAACCCACACCGCGGTCGCCGCTCTCTCGTCCCGCTTCACCCGAAGAAGGCTTTTGGGCCCCCTCTTGGGCCTCCTTCGGCGCCGCGGGCTCGAGCGTCGGCGGAGGCTTCACATCCTCTGCGCCCTCATCTTCGCTCGCACGCTTTACGACGCGCGTCACACCGGCGAGCGCGGCCGTCACACTCGGGGGAGCCGCGCTCTGTGCCGTCGCGACCTCTTGCGCGATACCGCCCTCGGTCCCCATCGCGACGGC
>JAAZAH010000007.1 GCA_012514415.1 Sandaracinaceae bacterium | reverse complement strand
TGAGGAGGTCGATTATTGGCCCGAGCTCAAAGAGATCCTCGACTGGAGCGTCACGAACGCGCACGCCTCGCTCTTCATCTGCTGGGGCGCGCAGGCGGCCCTTCAGCATTTTCACGGCGTGCCGAAGCATCGCCTAATCTCAAAGCATTCGGGCGTTTATAAGCATCGCCTCCTCAAGCCTCATGCGCCCATCGTCCGCGGGATCGACGATGAATTTTACGTCCCCGTGAGCCGCTATACCGAGGTGCATAAAGAAGACATTGAAAAAGTCGAGGGCCTCGAGATCCTCTCCGAATCGCCGGGTACAGGCCTTTATCTTGTGCACGATGCCGCACGGCGCCGGCTCTATTCCTTCAATCACGCCGAATACGACGCGGATACGCTCGCGCGTGAATATCAGCGCGATCTCTAGCGTGGACTCAATCCGTCCATCCCGTGCAATTATTATCCGGATGATGATCCGAGCGCCGATCCGATCGTGCGCTGGCGCTCCCACGCTTGGCTCCTCTTCGCGAACTGGCTGAACTACGAGGTCTATCAAGGCTTCTCGCGGCCCGGCGGGCTCACCATCGCGAAATAACGCGGCGCAATGAAGCCCAGCACCTTCTTCGCCTGAGGCTGCGCGTCCGGGCTAAGCTGAGAGCTCATGTACGAGAAATACCACCATGAGCTTCTCTCGCTCCGGCGATTTCTCCGGCGGATCGCGGTGCATCTTGCGATCGCGGGGGGCGTCGTGCTGCTTTCGCTCGGTTTCGGGATGGGAGGCTATGTCTATCTCGACGATCGATCGCTCAGCGAAGCCTTCGTCCATGCTGCCGCGCCTATTGCGGGGATGGGCGTGACGCACGTTCCCGACCATACGATTGGCCAAATTTTTACGGGCATCTACGCGATCCTCGCGAGCTTCACCTTCGTGCTCGTGAGCGCGATCATTTACGCGCCGCTCCTTCATCGCTTGCTCCACGCTTTCCATCTCCGCGAAGACAAACGCGACGATGAGCAGGGGTAAAGAGGACGCGTTCGTCCTGGATGGGCGTTGGGGATGCGCGGCTCAGCGAAAGAGCGCTTCGACGCGATCTCGGAGAGATTCAATGGGGCCAATTACGGTGATTTCACGGCTCGATCGGCGGACGATCTCTCGGGCGTCGATCTCGAAAGAGACGCCACCTGGACGGCTGAGCTCACGGATCCGCGCGGCATCGAGGATGAAGACGAGGCGGCCGATCTCGGCCCAGACATGCGCCGCCGCGCACATCGGGCAATGTTCGCCGCTCGTATAGAGCGTCGCCCCTCGGCGCTCCTCGAGGCTGAGGTTTTTGGACGCCCAGCGCGCGAGCTCGATCTCGGGATGCGCCGTGATCTCGCCCCGCGTCTTGATGCGGTTCGAGTCTTCGCGGAGGCGCTCCCCGCTCGCTGAGACGAGCACAGATCCAAAGGGACGATCGCCGCGTGCGAGCGCCTCTTCGGCGAGCTCGACGCAGCGCTCAAGATGGTGGAGTTCTTCGGCGTTCATCCTTTCAGGATAGAATACAAAGAAGACACGCGGCTCGCTTCGGGTGGATTGTCTTCCCATGACGCATCGCGCAGAGTGAGGGGAGCCACGCCCGGAAGAGCAAAAAGTCAGGAGAAGACGCGCTGCATATCCCGCTTCAAAGGCTCCCAAGGCCCTCGTCGAGCCGCCTCGTCAATTCGGCGCTCTTCATTCGCGATCCACTCCGAGCGCTCGAGTCCTGGGCGCTGCTCGGGGATCGCGTGTACATCCCGCTCATCGGGATGGAACTCCTCTACCTCACGCATCCGAACGATATCGGGGAGGTGCTGCTCGATAAAGAGGGCGCGCTCGTCAAAGATGAGCTCACGCGCGGACTCTCACGCGTTTTGGGAAAAGGGCTGCTCACGAGCGATGGCGAGGATTGGCGGCGCCATCGGCAGCTTGCCGCCCACGCCTTCACCCCGAGGCGCATCCTCGCCTATGCGGAGCTGATGAGCCGCCGGTCGCTTGAATTCGTCGACCGCCTCCCTCGCGATCGCCCCTTCGATCTCCATCGCGCCATGGCGGAGATCGCGATGGAGATCGTCGCCGAGACCCTCTTCGGCGCCGATGTTTCGGGCGATGTGGCCGAGGTCGGCGCGGCGCTCGATACGATCAACGAGTATTTCGCAAGGAGTGCAGAGTCCATTCTCCGTCTCCCACTCTCTTTCCCGACGCCTCGGAATCGACGCCTACGTCGCGCCGTCTCCGAGATCGAAGCCGTCCTGAGCCGCGTGGTCAGTGAGCGATGTCGCTCGGATCGGGACGCGGGCGATCTCCTCTCGGCCCTGCTGCGCGCGCGCGATGACGCGGGCGGGAAGCTCAGCCCCGAGGCGCTCCGCGACGAGACGATGACGCTCTTTCTCGCCGGACACGAGACGACGGCGCTCACGCTCGCGCACGCGCTCTACCTTCTCGCGAAGCATCCCGTGGAACGTGCACGCGTTGAGGCGGAAGTGGATCGCGTGCTCGGCGG
>JAAZAH010000402.1 GCA_012514415.1 Sandaracinaceae bacterium | reverse complement strand
TCGGCCTCAGCGTCGGTCAGGTTCTTGATCCCCTGCTGCGTTCGGAAATGAAACTTGACCCAGAAACGCTCATTGTCGTGATTGATGAATGAGAAGGTATGCGAGCCAAACCCGTGCATATGTCGATAGCTCGCGGGGATACCGCGATCACTCATCACGATTGTGACTTGATGCAGGGCTTCCGGAAGGCTTGTCCAAAAATCCCAATTGTTCGTTGCGTTACGGAGGTTGGTGCGCGGATCGCGTTTGACCGCTTTGTTAAGGTCGGGAAATTTTAGAGGATCCCGAACAAAGAAAACAGGAGTGTTGTTGCCGACAAGATCCCAAATGCCCTGTGACGTATAGAATTTGACCGCAAAACCGCGGATATCCCGCTCGGCATCGGCGGCGCCTCGCTCTCCCGCTACCGTTGTGAAGCGCGCAAAGACCTCCGTTGTTTTTCCGATTTCACTGAAAAGATCAGCGCGAGTGTATCGCGTGATGTCGTGCGTCACAGTGAAGGTACCGAAGGCTCCAGAGCCCTTGGCATGCATTCGCCTTTCGGGGATGATCTCGCGGTTGAGATGGGCGAGTTTCTCGAGAAGCCAGACGTCCTGAAGGAGCACGGGACCGCGCGCCCCTGCCGTCATCGCATTCTGATTGTCGACGACAGGTGCCCCAGCGGCGGTCGTGAGTTTGGAATGTCTCTTGGTCGGCTCGTTACGATCGGAATCGGACGACATGAAGCCCCCTCTAACGCTGAATGTGAGGGAACGGCTCCCCCGCTCCGGAGGATAGACGGGCGGGCTCGTCAAATCAACGGCGTTCGTGACGGCTGGCGCGGAATGTGCCGATTGAACGGACGATTCGGATCGCGTTCTAAAGTGCCAGTGGGATCAGCTCTCCGAGTTCGCGCTCGGCTTCATCGGCGATCTCGTGAGCCAGCTCTTCGATGAGCGCTTTGGACGGTCCCTCGATCATTACGCGGAGCTTTGTCTCGGTTCCACTCCAGCGGACGAGGACGCGCCCCTCATCTCCGAGTCGTTCTTCTGCGCTCTTTATCGCTCGCCGCGTCCGCGCCATTTCTTCGAGCGGCCGGCGCTCGGGGAGGCTGCGGTTGACGAGGATCTGAGGCACGCGGTCGAGCGCTTCGCCGGCGAGCTCCGAGATGGGGCGCTCCTCCTCAACCATCACGGACATCACCTGGAGCGCGCCGACGAGCCCATCGCCGGTGGTTGCATGATCGAGAAAGATCAAATGCCCGCTCTGCTCCCCACCCAGATTGAGGCCGCGCTTTCGCATCGTTTCGACGACGTAGCGGTCGCCCACGTCGCAGCGGAGTAGCTTTCCGCCCTCGCGGAGCATGGCGTGTTCGAGCCCGAGATTGCTCATCACCGTCGCAACGAGGGTGCGTTTTTTGAGGCGGCGCTCGCGGATCATCTTCTTCGCACAGAGGGCCATGATCGCGTCGCCGTCGACCGTATTTCCGCGCTCATCGATCACGATCACCCGATCCGCATCTCCGTCGAGAGCGATCCCGATATCGGCCCCATGCTCGAGGATCTTCTCCGCGGCGTATTCGGGATGGAGCGCACCGCAGCCGTCGTTGATATTCCGACCATTCGGTGTGTTTCCGATGGCGATAACCTCGGCGCCGAGCTCCGAGAAGACGAGCGGGGCCGTGCGATAGGCGGCGCCGTTGGCGGCGTCGACGACGACCTTCAAGCCTTCGAGTGAGAGGCGAGATGGGAACGAATTTTTGACGGCCGAGATGTAGCGCCCTGGGGCGTCGTCGAGGCGTTCGGCGCGTCCAATTTCGAGCTCGGTCGGCCGCCCATAATCGAGGAGTTCGCTCTCGATGAGCGCTTCGAGTTCGAGCTCGAGCTCGTCGGGGAGCTTGAAGCCGTCGGCGCCGAAGATCTTGATCCCGTTGTCTTGGAACGGGTTATGTGAAGCACTGATCACGAAGCCGGCGTCCGCGCGCATGCTCGCGGTAAGATGTGCGATTGCGGGCGTGGGTAGCGGACCGGAGAGGAGGACCTTGCCTCCCATTGCACAGATCCCGCTCGCGAGCGCCGACTCAAAGAGATAGCCGCTCAGCCTCGTGTCCTTCCCCACCACGATTCGGGGCACACGTGTATGCTCGCGTCGGATGCGATAGGTCACGGCCATGCCGAGGCGGAAGGCGATCTCGGGACTCATCATGCCGCTGTTGGCGAGCCCCCGGATGCCATCGGTCCCGAAAAGCTTCCGCTCGCGTCTCGTATTCGTATTCGTCATCGTCTCAACCGAAAATGGGCGCGTTCGACATCCACGGAGGCCGTCGCCCCTGAGCAGGTATACGCGAGCCCACGTTTAAAAGCCTATCACGCGAGAACAAATTTCCGGCACATGCGCGTCACTGTCCCTTTTCCTAAGGCTCCCAAACGAGATCGGCAGCCCAGCGATTGGGGGGAGAGATGGTGCCACGTCCGACGATCCCGCGCGGGAAACCCAGCTCGATGGAGAAGCCAATGTCCTGCGCTTGCCCCGATTGTCGCACATGACCTCGCTCGTTCTCCTGCCCCGCGGTGAAGTAGCCTTCGATGCGGGCGCGCTGGATGATTCGCCTCACGCGGTCGGGAAGAAATTGCTCTGCGTCGAAGCGCGCGCGAAAGCGATTCTGACCTTCGAGTGTGATCATCGGGAGGAAGCCGCCGAATTCTTCGCGGAGGCTAAGACTGACGACGCCGAAGGCGATCCCAGCGACGAAATCCGCGGCGTCTCTTCCCGCCGCTGCCGCGTCCTGGCCCATCCCATCGCCGGCCCCACGTGTATCACCCGTAATGATGAGCGAGATGATCTCGCCTTCGCTTTCGGTCGGTACGTTGCTTGCGAAGCGCACGCTCGGATCGCTGAGTGTGCCCGCGATGGAGACAGAGACGTGTTTATCTCGCCTCGAATCGAGGTAGTAGATGGCTTCGACCAGGATGGTCGGGCTGAGTGTCTCGTCTTCCCGATCGAAGCGGAGGCCGCCGGAGAGGATCTCGAACGGCTTCCCAAGGACAGCGAAACGACCTTCTTCAAGCGTGACCGTTCCGCCGATACGAAGCTCCTCACGAATTAGATCGACGATGAGCTCGGCAGTCAGCGAGGCGCTGAAATCGGGGCCTTCGACCTCAAAGCCGCGCGTCGCATCCATACGGAGTGTGAGATCGTAACCTTCGCCATCCTCGATCTCCTCGCCCTCGCGTCCCACGATGACGATCTCGGGATGCGCCGAGAGTTCTTGAACGGAGGGGCCTGAGAGCGAAGGCATGCTCACTTCGATGTCGTGTAGCTCCATCCTGGCGTCGGCGCGATTGGCGTCGAGCTCGGCGCGAACCTCGCCTCGCCCGCTGATCGAAGCGACGACGCTCCCTTCGTTTCGGATCGGAAATTCGGCGAGGTCGATGTGGAGGGAGGCATGATCGGGTTCGAAGCCGTCGAGGGAGAGCTCGCCGTAGAGCTGGACTCGGCCGCGACCGTCTTTCGCTTCGAGGTGACGGAGCTCGAGAAGGCCTGGAGAAAGGCTTGCGACGCCGCTCACTTCGCTAAGGCGCTGGCCGAGGGAGGCGATGGTAAAGCGGGCCTCGTCGATCGAGAGCTCGGCGTGGTAAGTGGGCGCTTGAAGCGTCCCGCGGAGCACGCCCCATCCATCGGCGTAGCCTTCGACGCTTGAGAGAGCGTTGGTGAAGGCGAGCGGGACGGCGAGGGGAGCGTGCTCGAGCGCGACCGAGAGATGGAGCTCTTCATGTTCTGGGAATTCGGCGAGGCCCCGCGGGATGAGTCGAAGAGGTGTGCGTCCTTGGGCGCGAATCCGATCGGTTCGAGCGGCACGGACGATGAGATCGACGTCACTTCCGGCTTGATCGATCTTGACGGTCCCTGCGACGCTTAGCGGCGCGGATTCTGCGCCGCCGCCCCGACCGGAGATGCGTGACGAACGAATCCGGAGCGCGCCCGAATGAAAGAGTGCTTCCGCCCGTGGAGCTGCGCCCATCAGATCGTGCGCGCGGATTTCAGCGTCGATGACGCCGGTTAGTTGCTCACAGAGGAAGGGGAGAGTCTCCGCACGGAGCCGCCGGAGCACGATGGATGCATCGATGGGGACGGCATCGACATCGCCTGTCTCCAAGATCAATCCGAGCGGGAGGGGGGCGCGCGCATGGAGCTCACCGTAGGCGCGTGTCCCAAGAAGAAATTCTCCATCGAGCGCTCCCTCTCCGTCGCGGATCGAAAAACGGAAGGGAAGAGAAGCGTGCTGAGGGATCTTACAATCGAGCTCTGAGCTGGGCGGAAGGCTGAGCATCCCATTGCCTTCGATGACCGGCTCGAGCACGCCACCCTTGGCTTCCAGTCGGAAGGTGGCGGCAATCTCGTGGAAGGTTTCGGGGACGATCTCCTTCCAGAGGCTTGGATAATCTGCGATGGGTCTTTCGTTCAGCTGCACGCTGAGCGTCCAAGGCGCGTAGTTTAGATATTCGAAGGCGGTGGATGGATCGCGCAGCAGAGAGAGCTGGTTGCCAAGCGTGCTGCCTTCGATGTAACCGAGCTCGCCGCGATCGTCATTCAAGCTGAGGCGGCTGACGAAGGAGCCGTATTGGTTTTCGATCGTGAGCTTCGCCCCCAGCGTCGGCTGACCCGGGATCCGAATGGCCTCCGAGGAGATGGAAGCGCGGAGATCGAGGGCGTCGAGCATGCCGACCAGCTCGATGTCGGCGTCGAGGTGCGCCTCGATCCCGCGGAGTTCTTCGGGAAGATGCGGATCGAGCGTTTGATGGAGGAGCGAGAAGTCGAAGCCGTGGACGTTGAGGAAAACATCGAGATACGCCTCGGAGAGCATCTTCTCGACATCGCGCTCCGTGAGATCGATATAAGCGCTCAGCCCGAGCTCTCCGAGCCCCTTCTCGCCAAGGTCGACCTGTGACTGGCCAAGCGATTGCCCTTGATCATGCCGATAGAAGAAGGTCGCGATCGCGCCATCGAGGCCTCCGCCACTGACATCGAAGAGGGCTCCTTGCGCGAGGATCTGAGGGTTTTCCCGGAGCGCGCCCTCGATGCGGGCGTCGACGCTGATGAAGCCGTCGAGGGCAGGGAAGGGAAGCTCGACGAACTGTCGAATGTCCGCGAGCGTGATATTGGAAAGGTTCGCTTGAAGCTCTCCGGGCTCCACTTCACTCAGGGTCCCTCGGATATCGAGGAGTCCTTCGCCATGCTCGATGCGAAGGAAATCGATGGTGGTCTTCAATGGAGCGACGCGGACGCCGCGCGCGTTGAGGCGAAACTCTCCTCCAGAAAGGGTAGCGTGATGAAGTCGGAATTCGCGCCCGAGGTCGAAGCGTCCTTCGGCGATCCCGCCGCTCCCGTCGAGCACCTCGCCGCTGGCGTGATACGAGCCGCCTGCGCCCCGAAGGGTGAGCCTGAGATCGGCCATTGGCTCATCGAAGATGCGGATGCCCTGGGCCCTTAGACCGATGCGGAGGTTGGGATCCTCGAGCAGTCGATCGATGCGTCCGGAGAGCGAGAGGCGCCTCACGTAGACGGGGCCGTAAACAAGGGGTGCAATGATGGCGGTGGTGTCGAGCTCGGGATCGTTCGCGTCGCCGTGGAGGTGGAGGGAGATCGAACTTCCGGCGACTGCTCCCTCGAGTGGGAGGCCGAGTTCCGCAAAGGCTTGGGTGCTCGGAAGGTCGGCGTCGACGCGGAGATCGAGCTTACCGCCAAAATCGATGGTTCCTCGTCCCTCGATGTGCCCATGGCGAAGCGTCGCTACGCTTTTTTCGACGACGATATGCTCATCGGTCAGTGTGAGTTCGGTCTGAGTGGCCGGGATACGGAGGTCGCCCAATCCAAACTCGCCGATGGACGCCTTGACGCGGGGCGCTCCATCGTTCGGAAGCTCGAGCTCGATGTCGAGAGCCGTGGTGATGTCGGGGAGGTCGGCGAGGAGCTTTGCGGCCTCAATACGGTCGCTCTTGATCCCGAGCGTGACGGGTTCGTCGATCGTGCCGCGGAGCTCGAGCGTGCCCGCCTCATGTGCCACCGAGCCACTCAGCTCAAGCGAGGAAGGTGGGCCAGTAAGCGAGATTTCACCGCGAAGGCTTCCCTCAAAGAGTTCCTGAGGGATGAGTCCGAGCGCGGCGAAGAGTTCGAGGGGGAGATCAAGAATACGAGCGCGGAGTTCAAGGTGCTCGTCACCGCCCACCTCGCTCGAATGGAGTTCGAGCGCGACCAAGCTGCGGGACTCATCGCCAACCTCGAGTTCGATTTGGCTTCCCAGCGCGCTATCGCCGCTCACGACGGCGCGCCCCGAGTGAATCGTGAGCGCGGATTCGAGCGGTCCGGTGACAATTCCCCCAATGGATGAGATTTCGAGGAGGAAAGCTTCGTGATCGTGGATCGAGGCGTCGAGGTTTACGGAGCTGAGCGCGATGCCGTCGATCCCCCCGAGTGAACCTTCAACGCTCACATCGCGGATCGCGATGGAGGGCACGGTGGTACGGAGCCCCGCTTCGCCTTCATCGCTTTCAGTGATGAGCGCCGAGAGGAAGCTTGGAAGACCGTCTTCCCCCTCATAAAGCCAGAGTTTTCCACCGTCGAGGTGCGCGAAAGGAATCGAGAGCTCCCCGCGCATGAGGCGCGAGGGTTCGATCGCAACGATCAATGAATCACCCTCCACGACGATTCGCCCTTCGAGATCGAGGAGGCGGGCGCCGCGCAGTTCAACCTCAAAATACGAGCGAAACTCAAGATCTTCGATCAATAGCTCGCCGGGAATAAGCGAGCTGATGCCCTTCGCGAGCTGATGCGCGAGGAACTCCTCCCCGCGCTTGGAGTGAACAAAGAGGTGCGCGCCGAGCAGCATCGCACCGATGAGGAGCGACACGAAGACGCTCAACCTTGCCCACCGTCGAAGCCGCGGATACCGGAGGACACGCGTCATCAGAACGCCTCCCCAAGAGAGAGGATCAGAGTTCCGGGTACGCGAAGGTTACGAAGATGAAGCGCGTTCGGGAGGTGCCCGTCAGGCTCCCCCACGATCTGCGCTCCGGGGACGAGGATTCCGAGATCGAGGCGGATTGGGCCGACGAGCGTGAAGTATCGGAAGCCGATGCCGACCGCGAGGTGAATGCGATCGAAGCGAAAACGCGCTTCCTCCACGCGTTCGGTCCGCGGATCGTAGACGGGACGGCTCACATCGCCCATATCCGAGAAGATCACAATGCCGAGATCGCGTGTGATCTGTGAGCGAAGCTCGATACTCGCCTCCCACCTTCGAGTTCCTCCGTCGATGTCCAAATAGACGTGGTTGGGTGAGGCGCCCGGGATGTGCTCGCTGCGCTCGCCGAGCGTTCCGGGGAGAAAACCCCGATGACTCGTCGGACCCCCTCCGCGGAGGCGGTATCCCGTGGGACCCAGATGGTAGCTCGCCGGATCGAGCGAATCGTCGGCGCGACGGATGAAGGTCATGCCGAGACCAAATTTCCCGGCGAGGACGAGCCCGAGCGGAAGCGGAATATAGCCGCGGGCCTCGGGCGTAAGCCGAATATAATCCCATGAGGAGGGGAGGATGAATCCCGCCTCCTGAAGGCCGAGTTGAAAGAACGCACCCCGCGTCGTCTTCCTCGCATCGTCGCGAAGATCGAGCTGGATTCGCTGCTCGAAGAGCATCAGATGGTAGGGCGAGGTCCGATATTGGATCGCCTCGGGCGTATAGCGCTCGATCACCCGATAAAGATTGCTCCGGAGCCCCGCTTGGACGAGAAGGCGCCCGCTCAAAAACGATCGCGAGACCATCGCGAACGTATCGAGCTCGTGTCGGTAGACCGAACGCTGGATCGGATCGGGCCCGACATCCCAGCGGCTCCCCATCGTCAGCGTCGTTCGCGCTTCGAGAAATGCCGGCTGTCTGAACTCGATCCGGAGATCGTTGCCGGGGGCGATATCGCGGGGAATGGGGAAGAGATCTTGGAAAACAATCTTGGGGCGCTCTTCGATCCGCAGACGCCTGAGTCCGCCGAGGAAGTTCCGATGTTCGACGAACGCAAGGAGGTGGATGTCCCATTGAGAAACGTCCGTGGTCCCTTGATCGTGAAACGTGCCGCTCTGGACTCCTCCTCCGACGCCATAATGAAAGACCCGTCCGGGACGGACCTTGATCGTCACGTCGATCTCGCCGCTGCACTTTTTCGACTCATCGCGGCGTGGATCGGCGATGACCTCGACGGATGAGAAACCTCCGAGCGCGTACACCGATTGTTGGGCGTCCGCGAGGTCGCGGGGGCTGTACCGGTTGCCGATCTTCAGGTCGGCGGCGGCACGGATGGTTTTTGTCGGGATCTCGAAACGGGACTCTCCGTCGATCTCGATGGCGATGGTGGCGATTCGGCTGAGTGGTCCGCGATCGGCCGCGACCGAAACGGCGGCCGCGCGCGCTTCAGGATCGAGGCGGACGCTGCCCGAGACGGATGCGCAGGCATAGCCCTCGCGCCTCAATTCATCGCGGAGGTCTTCTTTGAGCGCTTCATAGAACGCTTCGTCAAAGCGCTTCCCAATCTGGAGGCGTGCCCGTCTTCTCACCCTCTTTTTTATATCGTCCCCGAGACGGTCCCCGCCATCGAGGTCGATGCTCTCAACCAAGACGGGCTCGCCCTCACTTACGCGAATCTCGACGCGAGCGGGGCATCCTCTTTTTTTCTTCGCGTCTTCGCAGGGGGGGGCCTCGGCATCGAAGCGATCACTCTCAGCGGCGGCCGCGGGCAGGACGCGTGAACTCATCACCTTGGCGTCGTAGAACCCGCGCGCGCGATAAAAGCGTTCGATGCGTTCGAGATCGCGCTGAAAAACGTGCTGATCGAAGACCGGCCAAGGGTCGAAGGGCGAGTACCAGAGGCGAACGGGAATTCGCGAACCGTCGAAGGGAGGTTTTCCGCAGTCGAGCCCCATGGGTGTCCCGATGCCGAAACCGACGCGGCGGCGTTCTTTGGTGGCGAGACACGCAGCGATGGCGAGCTCGTCGATTTGTTTGGCGCCAAGGATGCGTACGCGTTCGACTCCGTAGCTCTCCTCCGGGATCCTCTGACAACCGCCGAGCGTGAAGAAACCGGCGCCGAGAAGAAGGATGCTCAGGGCGGCCGCCATGCGGGGGGCATTTCGTGGGGAGGTGGACGAGGAGCTCACGGCAGCGGGCGGACAGAGGCGGTATCGAGGAGACGGACCATGCCCGATGGGACGAGTTGGAGGAAGAGCTCGCCGCGCGGATCGGTTTGAGCGGGTAAGAGTCTTCCATCGGCGAACTGGACGATGACCACCCAATCATGGAGGTGCGCGCCCATCATGGAGCCTTTTGTGTCCCGGGCGGCACGAATTTCGACATGTCCTCTTTCCCCAAAGTGGGCGCCTCGAGCTTCCCCGTATCCGCGTTCGGCGCTCTTACAGAGGCGCGCGATGCTCGGAACAATTTCGCTTCGCGCGCAGCGTCGGAGCACGGCCATCACTTTCTCTCTTTGTGCGGCCCGCGCTGGTGAACTTGACTCGGGCAGCTGCTGGAGACGTTCGATGAGGAGCGCCCCGGCGGCGAATCTCATGAGCTCATTGGGGCGATCGGATGAGCGACCGCGATGGGCGCGCTCAAGGACGGCTTCGGGGGCTTCGAAGCGCGAGCAACGCACACCGAGTCGCTCGCTGAGGAGAAAGAGATTGATTTCGGCAAGAGGGGAAGCCGTGGCGCCACGCTCACAGATACGGGCCGCGTCTTCGGCGCTGAGAATCCCCCGCTCCGCAAATTCGATGAGCGCATGGCTCGCAGCCTCTCGTGCGCGCAGCGGTCCATGAGAGAGCGCATGCTCTACGAGCCTTCGATCCGAGCGCTGCCCAAGGGCGCCGAGTGCAAAGAGTCCCGCAGCCTGGACGAGAGCCGTCTCCTCTGATTGGAGGATCTCGAGGACGATCGCGCGTGTTCGCTCCCCGCGCTTATTGCGAAGGCCGCGGAGGATCTGCGCTCGAAGCGAAGCATCACGGCCACTGAGCGCCGCGTAAAGATGCTCGGTCGCGCCTGCATCGCGGGAAACAGTGAGCGCATGGATCGCGCCTGACGCAAAACGTCGCCGTCTTCCTTGGACGATCTGGTAAAGCGAATCGGTGATGCGCGCTCGTTTGATGGGAGG